>PIVQ01000601.1 GCA_003354055.1 Desulfobacteraceae bacterium
AATATTGCCAGCAGCTGTTTTATGCGTTCCCGGTTACTGGTCATAGGTGTGTTGTCCGTTGCTGGAAAAAAATAGGGTAATTGTTATAAAAGCATACGCCACAATGGCCAGAATGGCAAACCATCCGTAGAAGATACCTAAGGGTGCCAGCACCAGGGCGGTGAGCCAGTGAATGAAGATCACCGTTGGCGAATGCAGCCTGATGGGAAAATCATCAAAACGGCAGATAACGGCCAATCCGCACAGGTTCCAGCCGTATAAAGATGCAAACACATGGATGTGGAGCAGCCATTTGGTTTTATCGGGATCATACCCCTCCTGCATCTGCAAAATAATGTATGCGATGCCGGTAACAGCCGTGACAATTAAAAACCCGATGCCCGAGGTCAAAAACAGCTTTTTCTGAATTCTCTCTGCAAAGGTATAATAGAGATAAAATACGGTAACCACAGCAGAGAACAGGGCTAAGGTTACAAAAATCTGGGGTATAAATTTTTCAAACAGGATAAAGATAAAAAAGATGATTACCCCCAGAGTGATGGTCCAGAAACAAACCTCCATGGTTATCTTTCGGCCGGATCCTTCAATCTTCTTGAGCATGCCGAATACAAGGGAAAGGGCAATCAGGGACAGGGGAAAGGAAAATCCTAAGAAAAAGGTATTCAGGGTCAGTTTTTCCATATAGACCCAGTGGGTGTACTCGTTGTTGATGATCACCAGCGAGGCCATGCCGATGCCGGTGGAAAGGCACAACAGGGAGGCCTGGTGGAATTTATCCGACACAGACACATCACCCTGCAGAAACTGGATGGGAACCAGGGAGAACCTCTGGATACGGACCTTTTCCACAAAAAAACAGAGAGCTAACGAGACCAGAAGGGTAATGGGATATAACTTGAAAAAAGCGGAAAAGGCATACACCAGGGAAAAGAAGAAAAAGAACCGGACGGTTTTCGATACGCGCGTACGTCTCTGGGTATAATACAGCAGGATGCTGCCTCCGGTACAAAGGTTGAACAAAAATATATGGAGACGCTCAAAACTATACTGCTCCACCGGAAAATACACATTGATGAACCCGAAAATCAGGGCAACAATCATCAAAAAAGAGAATAAGAGTTTGAGTTGGGTATTCATTGAATCATCCCTAAGTTAAATTTTTACGAAGCAGATGGTCGGCCCAATACATGACGCAGGGCCGGTTCCAAGTGAGTATGAGAAAAGATAAATCCATTGTCCAAAAGTTTTTTGGGCACAACACGGGCAGAGGTCAGCAGGGTTTCTTTACCCATGTCTCCCCATAGCAGTGTGGCAACAAATCTGGGGATTACAAAAGCAGCCGGCCGGCAAAAGACCCGGCCCAGGGTTTTCGTAAACATCCCGTTGGTCACAGGGTTGGGGGCGGTCAGGTTTACTGGGCCGTTAATATCTTTATTTTCAAGAATGTGAAGGATGCCGCCAAGGGCATCGTCCATACTGATCCAGCTCATGAACTGTCTGCCGTGGGAAAGCCTTGTACCGAGCCCTAATGAAAATGGCAGGGACATTCGCTCAAGGGCACCGCCGGCCGGAGTCAATACCACCCCGATCCGCAATCGGATAGTTCGGATACCTCTCCTGGCCACCCCAAGTGAGGCGGTCTCCCACTGGTCACACACCCGTGAAATAAAAGAGTCTCCCGTGGGAGTTTCTTCGGTGAGTTCAGCATCTCCGCCTTCACCGTAAAGCCCTATGGCAGAGGATGAGATGAACACGGACGGCGGCTGTTTCATGGCCCGCATCTTTTCCACCAGCACCCGGGTGGGTATTACCCTGGAGTCAATGATCAGTTTCTTTTGTTTTTCCGTCCACTTTCCTCTGGAGATATCCACCCCGTTCAGACTTATTACTGCATCAATGGGTCCTGCGGCATTCATATCCAGAATATTTTTATAGGGGTCCCAGTACAGGGCATCTTCAGACGTATCTGAGGGATTTCGCACCAGTCGGATCACCTCATGGCCGCAGGTTCTTAAAAAGGGAACCAGAGACTGGCCTATGGTGCCGGATGCCCCTGAAATCAAAATCCGCTGTTTTTTGATCTTCCCCACCCGCTGTTCCATGTCAGACTTGAGCACCTGATGGCGGTAGTTAAAAATTCGTTCCAGCTCCCGGTGGGCATAGCCGTAGAAGGGAAGGCTTAAAGCCCCCATGGGAAGTTTATACCGGACCTGGTCCTCCATAACGGAGCGGTTCGGGCCCAGGGAGTGAAAAATATGGCTGTGCTCCCACAGGGCAAAGGGTCCCTTGACCTGCCGGTCCCGAAAAAGCCTGTTTTCCTCACATTCCACATGCTCGGCCTCCCAAATCATGGGAATGCCCATGGCTTTCATTTTGAATTTAACTTCCACGCCCTTGTCAATGCCCTCTCCCTTACGGGAAATCAGGGTCAAAGGTGCCCAGGGCGGTGTGAGCCGGTTAATGGCCCCGTTTAGGGCGTGCCAGGAAAACAGCTGTTCCACCGGCACATTAATCTGGGTCTTTTTACTAAATATCTTATCCTTCATGACCTGCCTGCGACTAAATGATTTATTGATTTTGCAGGCCTTATATTATATTAATACCAAGCAAGTTAAAACCCTTATCTGTCATCTCATTTTTAATTTAAGGGTTACAAAATGGCATATGCCTTGCATATTGAATTAAGCTAAAAATTATATTAGAGACAAAGATTTAAATTAACCCCATATGGAGGATAAACAAATGGATAAATATGAATGCCCCTGCGGATATGTATATGACCCTGCGGACGGAGATCCTGATAATGGCGTAGCCCCGGCAACTGCCTGGAAAGATCTTCCCGAAGACTGGGTCTGCCCCCTTTGCGGCGCTGCCCAGGAAGATTTTGAAAAACTGTAGAAGATTAACGCAGGAGATAATTATTCATGTACAAACCCATTGAAATAGCAGACAAGATTTACTCTGTCGGCTGCCGGGACTGGGACATCAGGGATTTTCACGGGTATTCCACCTATGAAGGCACCACGTATAATGCATTCCTGGTTCTGGGTGAACAAAACATCCTTATTGACACGGTCAAGGCTGGATTCGGGGACGAACTCCTGGCAAATATATCCAGGATTATTGACCCAAAAAAAATTGATGCGATCATCAGCAACCATACGGAAATGGATCACTCAGGCGCGATCCCCAAGGTATTGCACAAAATCGGCCAGGACAAACCGGTCTATTGCTCCAAAATGGGCGCCAAGAACCTTAAAAGCCATTTTAATAAAGAGTTTAACTTCCAGGTGGTGGGCACCGGTGACACCCGGACTTTGGGAAACAGAACCTTCTCATTCCTTGAGACAAGAATGCTTCACTGGCCGGATTCCATGTTCACCTACATGCCGGATGAGGCTATTTTATTTTCAAGTGATGCCTTTGGCCAGCATTACTGCGGGGATGTATTCTTTGACGATGAAATCGGGGATGAAATAATGCCCCATGCACGGAAGTATTACGCCAATATCCTGCTTCATTTTTCCCCCAGGGTCCAGGCCCTGCTCAAAGATGTGGCAAAACTGAACCTGAAGATCGATATGATCTGTCCGGATCACGGTATTCTCTGGCGGGATAATCCGTCTAAAATCATCCAGGCCTATGATCAGTGGTCCCTGCAGGCACCCGCTAAAAAGGCTGTGGTGATTTTTGATTCCATGTGGGAAAGCACCACCAAGATGGCCCGGGCCATTACCAGCGGAATTGAGTCCGAAGAGGTAAATGTGCGGCTCATGAACACCCGCAAATGGCATCGCAGCGATATTATGACCGAGATTCTTGATGCCGGCGCCATTGCTGTGGGTTCCCCGACCCTGAACAACAGCATCTTCCCGGTCATCGCCGATGTCATGACCTATATAAAGGGACTTCGGCCCCAGAATAAAATTGCAGCAGCGTTCGGCTCTTACGGCTGGAGCGGTGAGGCAGTTAAAATTCTGAACAAAGAGTTTGAAGAAATGAAATTAGATATCATTGATCCCGGTGTCAAAGTACAGTATGTACCTGATGAAGCAGATCTTGATAGATGTTTTGACCTGGGAGCAAAACTGGCAAAAACACTGAAAGAGAAATTATCTGATAAATAGTTGAATTAGGAGCGGAGGACAAAACTATGGGCAACGAATTTAATGCAAATGATATTTTTGAAATTGCAAGACAGATTGAAATCAACGGAGCCAAATTTTACCGTGAGGCAGCCAATCGTGTGGAAGAAGACGCGCACAAGCAGTTCCTCTTAGGTCTTGCCGAAATGGAAGACACCCATGAGCAGACCTTTGCAGATATGCAGAAGGATCTGAGCGCAGCCCAAACAGCTGATACCACCTTTGATCCTGAAGATGAAAATGCCCTGTACCTGAAAGCCCTGGCCGATACCCGGGTCTTTTTTGAAAAAGATCAGCCTGAAGAGAGCATGAAAGGGATTCTTAAAGCTGCTATCCGCGCTGAAAAAGACTCCATTGCATTTTACCTGGGTATGAAAGAACTGGTTTCTGAAAAACAGGGTAAATCCAAGGTGAATGA
>PIVQ01001427.1 GCA_003354055.1 Desulfobacteraceae bacterium
TTACAAACCTTATGAGACCCCGGATTTGCATCAAAAAAGGCGAGGTGCAATAAAAGGAATTGGTTGATTTGTTCAATGACATGCGCTTTGAAGTCAAGATGATCTTTGATAAAATTATGCAATCGTCCCACATGTTCAATCAGCAGAACAGCATAGATATCACTTTTTGATTTAAAATGCTTATATATGGTTCCCTTGCCAATCTCCGAAGCCTTGGCAATCATCTCATTGGTGACGACTTCAGGGCCTTTCTCCATGAACAGTTTAAATGCAGCATCAAGAATCTCTCTTTCCCTGCGCTCAAACTCCCTTGCTTTTCTTTCCGCAATCCCCATATTATCCTAATCATTTAAATTGTGACCGTTAGCCACAGAAATAACTCCCGGCCACAACCCTGTCAAGAAAATTCTGATAAAAACCGTATATTTTTTAAAAAATCCTATGAATCCAAACGGTACAGTGAGAAATGAGTTTCACAATTTCATTTTTATCAGGATACCTTCGATCAAGATCAATCCTTATGGTGATACATGGTTTATTAGGAATCGTTACAAAATAACTTGATCTAAATTGTTTCCAAAACCCCTTAAAAGACTGGGTATTTTGAAAACAAAAGTTCAAGTAATTTTGTAGCCGATCCTTAACATCCGATTAGCTCTAAGTCAGTTGCTAAAATTCCTTCCGGCCCTAAACTAGCTTGAGTATAGTTATTATACCCTTTATATGTCTCAATCATTTGCCGGTTCAATGAAATTTCCCAGATTTTTTCATAATTCTGATTCAATGCAATATAAATCTTATTCGTTTGGGGAAGAAAAATCATTGAACAGAGTGTAGGATAACCCGGATCTTTACAAACCGCCTTCTTTAAAAGATCAAAGCCTTTATCGACACTAAAAGAATTTTTATTTTCTAAAAGATATTCATAGGCAATTTTATATCTATCTGCCCCAACACCAGCAGCCTCGTTGTAGGACTTACCAATCAAACTGTGATTTGCAAAGTTAGTCATGACTATGAAATCATCTTTCATCCGGGTGATGAAATTTTCTTTATTATCTGTTTCCGTAACAATTGCATTTCCGTTCGTATCGGCAAACAGGTTATGTAATGAATGCCCAAC
>PIVQ01001428.1 GCA_003354055.1 Desulfobacteraceae bacterium
AATCGTTACAAAATAACTTGATCTAAATTATTTCCAAAACCCCTTAAATGGGTATTTTTACAAAAGACCCCAACTAGGTATTTTGAAAACAAAAGATCAAGTAATTTTGGAGCCGATCCTTAGTATAACCACCTTTGCATTAGTGTAAAGGCCCGGATCTGTCACTGGCAGGAGAACCGGCCCTTTTCCCTTTAACAAGCCCGGTATGCCTGCCGCAGCAAATATGTGATGAATCTTCAGGAAAGTGTGATAACTGAAGCATTATCCATAGCGCAAGCCCCAGCCCCGAGGCACAAACCAGGGTACCGTAAAACCCGTCTGTAAACAACAGGGCACCCAAAGGCAGTACGAGCAGCGCAACTCCGTAAGAAAGGCGGCCCAAAAGACTTTGGAGGGAGAGATAAGTGCTCCGTTCATGGCGCTCCAATAGTGGGGACAATTCTGCATTGACCAGGGGAACCGAAACGGCCCTGGATACTGTTCTGACCATAAGAAGCATAGCCACCAGCGGGTGGACAAAAAGAGCCATGAGACCCAGCAGAATCACCTGAAACAGGGCACAGGCCAAAAGAGCCTGCCTGACCTTGCACCGAAGGTGGATTTTTCCGGCAAATCGTGTAAACAGACTGCCGGCCATCATGGTCAATGCCAGGTGGGTGCCGGCAATTGCCGGGGTAAAATTACCGGCCCGGCCGTAACTTTCCGTTACCCGGGCAAGATAGGGCTGATAAAACTCATAGGGAAAATGGACCAGTAGGGTCATAGACAGGGTATAGAAGGTGAAAAAACGAAAGCGCCCGGAAAGGGCCTTACCCATAAGGCCATACACTTGTTTGCCTATGGGAGTTATAGTTTTTCTTTGTCCGGCCAATCCCAGGTTTTTATTCTCACCATCAGAAGGTTCGGCAAAAGTCAGGGCAATAAAAAGAGATACCAGGGCGGCGATAAAAGAGGCGGCATAGATCCAGCCCAAATTCCCTGTAGCCATGAGTCCCCCGGCCAGAGCCCCCAGAGCCCCGGCCCTGAAAGAAAATCCCAATGCCCTGCCTTCCAGGGCAACGTACTCGCCCTGGCGGTTCACCCCCGCAAGGCTCTCATAGTGAAAGGCGGTATCGGTTCCTGA
>PIVQ01000602.1 GCA_003354055.1 Desulfobacteraceae bacterium
GCATTGTTGAACAGAATATCCAGACGGCCGAAGTCTTTTTTTACCTGTTCCGCCACCTTTTGGCACTGGTCTTCCCGGGTAACGTCACAGGCCATATAACTTGCATCCAGGCCTTCGCCCCTGATGGCTTCGGCGGTTTTTTCGCCTGTCTTTTCGTTGATATCCAGGATAAGTACCCGGGCGCCCATCCGGGCAAACAACCGGGCCGTGGCAGCGCCGATACCGGCAGAACCGCCGGTGACCACGGCTATTTTGTCTTCTAAATACAATAGGTCCTTTGCAATATTGTTCATAATGTCTTTACTTTAAATTCTTTTTTAACTGCTGTTGCCGCGCCTTTGACCTGAATGATCTGGGCCAGGATGGATACGGCAATTTCAGCCGGGGTTTCAGAGTTTATATCAAGACCGATGGGGGAGTATACCTCATCCAGACGGGCCTGCGTCACCCCTTTGGCCATGAGATGAGTATAGATGATATCCCGTTTTCTGCGGCTGCCGATCATGCCGATGTATGGGGCAGGAGTTTTCAGGGCCTGTTCCAGTACAACTTCATCATGAAGATGGCCCCGGGTCAGGATGACAATGTAGGCATTTTCATTCAGTCCCAAAGTGTCAAGGCAGGTCTCAAACCGGTCAACCACATAGACGGACCGGACATGGGGAAAGCGTATTTCATTGGCAAACTCTTCTCTGTCATCCACCACCACACAGGGCAGGTCAATCAGATGGGCCATATTTGCCAGCGAATATCCCACATGGCCGCCGCCGAAGATATAAAGGGTGGTTCCGGGCAGAAGGGGGTCGATGATGAGGGTTTCACCCGAATGATCCATGCATGTGATTTGAGAAGTGGCCTTGTTTTTTATCTTTTTAACCAAATCCGGCGGAGGTTCGTATGTGCCTATGGGATCTCCCTTCTCCGGTATCAGGCATTTATCAGTAGTAAATGTATTCCCGGACCGGGACTTGAGCCTGGAGACGAGAAGGCCGCAGTCTCCTTTTTTTTCCAGTCCGGCAAGTTCCCGAAAAATTGAGGCAAGATCAGGGGAGGAGGACTGCGTAAAGGTTTCGATCCATACCGTAAGTTCTCCGCCGCAGACCATGTCCAATCCTGATTTGAGTTCTGAATTCAGGATAAATGTTTTGATCAGGGACCTGGGCGAGGAATCTGTATTGAGCATGTCCGCGCAGGTGTTGATAACTTCCGCCTCTATGCTTCCGCCGCCAATGGTCCCCGTGATTGTCTTATCAGGAAATACCATCATCCGTGTGCCCGATGTTCTGGGTGTGGAGCCTTTATGGGAAAGGATGGTGGCCAGGGCAAAGGAGCTGTCCCCTTTGATCTTACTGTAAATAGTTTCATATATATTTTTCATGACCTTCATATATCCTATTCCCGGGGCCCACTGCAAGACGAGAATTTTCACAGGAAGTCCTTTGACCTGACATGGTCAATAAAACGAATCCATCCTTGATTTTCAATGCTAAATTTTTAATAATTAGAGTGATTGCCAAAAAAACGTTCCGAAAATATCAATCGAAGGGGCAATCGCCAAAAGGCAAATCGATTGTGGTATGCGGTATCTCTAACTTTAAGTGGTAGGAAAAGATACTATGGTTTCGGAACATATTTTTGCGATTTGCTATAGATAATCATATTCGTTTAAAAGGTCTCGGTATGTTATCCGGAGGGAGATTTTAGGAATGCTAAAGCCGGGATTTTTCGAGATAAAGAGAAAATCTGACAAGGAACTTAGGATCGATTAGATGGATAATGAATGGAAGGTAAAACGGTTTGATGATTTGAGTACCCGTGAACTTTACGACTTGCTCCGGCTGAGAACAGACATTTTTGTGGTGGAACAGGAATGTCCCTATCCGGAACTGGACGGAAAGGATACCCATGGGGAGACGATTCATGTATGGCAATACGGGCCGGACATGAACATCGCTGCTTATCTGAGGATTCTGGCGCCTGGAATTTCCTATCCCGGGGTTGGTTTAGGACGGGTGGCGGTTCACAAGGAATTTCGGGGAACCGGTCTGGCCCATGAGATGATTGATAAGGCCATTGAGCTGGCAGGTATGTCCTGGCCGGGGGTGAAAATTGAGATCGGTGCCCAGGAATATTTGACCGGCTTTTATAAATCCCACGGGTTTCGGGTGACGTCTGCTCCCTACCTGGAGGATAATATCCCCCATATTGACATGACTCTGAATCAGAGTTAATTTTTTCCCGCAGAGTATCGCCGGTATTGAGGACTTATTGAGGATGCATTGAGGATTCATTTATGTTGAAAATTTCAAACCAAGTTGAGATACCGGAGTCCAATGTGACGGTCCAGGCTATTCGTGCCCAGGGTCCCGGCGGGCAGAATGTAAATAAAGTGTCCTCAGCTGTTCATCTCCGTTTTGACATCAAAAAATCGGATCTGCCGGAGGTTTACAAGGAAAAACTGCTGGCGTTGAATGACCGGCGGATTACCCGGGACGGGGTCATTGTGATCAAGGCCCAGGCCTTTCGCAGCCAGGAGAAGAACAAGGCTGACGGGTTTGAACGACTGATCGCTATGATCAAAAAGGCTGTACAGGTGTCAAAGAAACGCAAACCCACCCGTCCCTCCCGGTCCGCAAAACGCAAGCGGATGGATTCCAAGGCAAAGCACGGGAAGCTCAAGGCATTGCGAAAAAAAATCAGTTATTGACGGAAACCCAAAGGAGAATACCATGACATCATCGTTATTTTCACCGTTTACCATCAATGAGTTCACCTTTAAAAACAGGTTGGGTGTGGCACCCATGACCCGGATGTCCGCAGGGGACAACAGCATTCCCAGGCAGGATGTATTTGATTTTTTGGTTACCCGGGCAAAAAATAATGCAGGCATAGTCTATACAGAAGCCATTGTCACGGATTATGAAAGTGCACAAGGATATCCCGGGCAGGCCAGGATCCTGAACCAGGATCAGGTGGATGCCTGGAAAAAAGTCACCGATGATATCCGCAGCTACGGGGCGATCTCCATCTGCCAGGCTTTTCATTGCGGCCGCATGGCATATGAGGGTGTCAATCCTGCCAACCGGATCATTGCCCCAAGCCCTATTGCCCCGACCCAGGACAATCCCATGACGGCAAAACCCTATGACCTGCCTTTGGAAATGAGCCGGTTTGATATGGACCATGTGATCAACGGGTTTGTGGAAACCGCCAGGGGTACCATGGAAGCCGGATTTGACGGATTTGAACTCCACTGCGCCCACGGGTATCTTCTCAGTCAGTTTCTTTCAGGGTACAGCAACCAGCGTACTGATGCCTACGGCGGCACCATGGAAAACCGGTTTCGGTTTATCCATGAAGTGATCCAGGCGGTGCGGCCGGAAATCCCTATGGAGAAGCTTCTGGTTGTTCGGGTGTCCAATTGGGGGATTGCCGATATGGAACAATCCCTGTTCAAGGATAAGGATGAGTGGCAGGAGATGATTCAGCTCTTTTCCAATGAACCCATTGATGCCATTTCAGTGTCCACCTACGATTATAGTGAAAAAGCGTTTGGCACGGAGAAAACCATGGCAGGAATCACTCGCGACGTCACAGAACTGCCCCTGATGATCTGCGGGAAAATCCATGACCGGGCCAGTGCCGAAGAAGCCATGACCGATGCCGATCTGGTACTTTCCGGAAAATCCACGTTGTTGAATCCTGATTGGGTGGCTGATGTGGCGGGGGGTAAGAATTTGAAAATTTACGGATCAGACGAAGCCGGGGTGGCATACACGCAAACCCCTTTGCCCTGATGAATTAAGGATCGGCTTCAAAATTACTTAACCTTTTGTTTCCAAAATCCCCTGTCTTTTAAGGGGTTTTGGAAAGAATTTAGGGTAAGTTATTTTGTAACGATTCCTAAACCGGCAACTAAAGTTATAACCATAATTGAATAGGAGGTGTTGGATGATTGGGAAAGCAATATCATGTTTTTTTATAATTCTTTGTCTGGGACTTGCCGCCTGTTCCAGTGGCCCTGAGATACCGGATCAGGTGATTGAAAAAGAATTTCGCCATGCCTGGTACGCAATTCATGGTGAAAAAGGTCAAAAAGGATACCGGTGGAAACTGGTCTCTTTACAAATATCAAAGGTCACCGTTAAGTCTGATAAGAAAAAAGCCAGTGTCAGCATTGCCTTTACCTATACCGATGCCTCAAAAAAGTCACAGAACCGCAGGGGTAAATTTACCTTTCTGAAGAAGGGGAATACCTGGGAGATAGAAGATCGTGGCGCACGGTCCATGACATCGTCCACCCGGTACCAGATCACACCCTAAATTATATTTAATGACCTCAGCCTCCGGCCGCGTGACCCGGAGGCGGTTGTCGTTAAATGCCCAGAGGCAGCCGGATAAAAAACCGGGTGCCGCTTTCCGGTTTACTGGTAAATCCTACCTTCCCCTTTAAAAAACGCTCTCCCAGCAGGCGGATACTGTATGTGCCCATTCCCCTGGAACTTCCTTTGGTGGAAAAAGAACGTTGAAAAATCTGCAGCCGTACTTCTTCGGGCATCACC
>PIVQ01000062.1 GCA_003354055.1 Desulfobacteraceae bacterium
ATCTGCCGGACCCACGGTTTTCCCCTGTACCTGGAAAAAGAGGAGGGGGCGATGGTGGATTTTTGCCCTGAAAATTTCAAGAAAATGACCGAACTTCCCAAAGAGGCCATGATGAGCCTGGACCAACTCAACACCCTTTTAACAGCCGTTAATCAACACTTCATGACCAATATAGAGACAGATCTCCCGGACAGGATACCGGTTTCTCAGGCCCTGTTTCTCTGCCAGGGACTTGCGGAAGAGTAAGCCGTTCTAAGCTGACGGCAGCCCTACTGGCCCGGGGGATTCATCATTTTCATCATCAAAAGCCGCTTTCCCCTGCGGTCTAAATGCTGAATCAACTCATCCACATCCTCTACCTGCTCCAAATCAATAAGATCGGTCTCAAGCATGGCAGTCAGATAGTACTGATCCGGTACCTGGTTGTGCCATATCCCGGCAGTTCTGGCCAGCAAGGACCCGCCCAGGAAAACAATCAAAACAAATCCTGCAATGGCTGCTGCCGGAACTGCCTTAGATGTTACAGGCCAGGAAAGAGTCAGGGTATGGGGTTCCGGACAAGCATCTGTGCATCTCCCGCAGCCAAAGCATTCATCAGACTGCACCGCATCTTTCCGGCTGATATCAATACGCGAAGGACATACCCGGTTGCAACGCCCGCAGTCTGTGCATGAGGATTCATTGCGGCGCACCTTAACCGGGCTTAGGAAACCGACCAGTCCCAGCAACGCCCCGTAAGGACAAAGATACCGGCACCAGAAATATGGAAAAACAAAGGAGAGCACCACAAGTCCTGTAAGAACCGCCATGGTTGTGCCGGACATATGGGTGAAAAACCGAAGCATTTTAATGTCTGCCACAATATTATAGGAGCTGTGAATGAATTGCTCCAGGGCTGCTGAATTCATCTGCCATAGAATGGTATACAGAAAAAACACAAGTAGAAGGTATTTTAGGCTCCTGAGCATCCAATCCATTACTCTGGGCATTACAATCTTTTTTAATTGCCGGGGACGGATAAGCCAGAGCAACTCAGACAAGAATCCAACCGGGCATACCCAGGAACAAAATCCTTTTTTCACCCCAATGGCTGTGATCAGAACAAAGCCTAAAATAACCAGGGCAGACGGGTGGACCTGATTTATAATTCCCGTAACCAGAAAATACTTTAAGCTGACCATGGCCGAGATGGGTAAGAAGGCCTCCACACCGGGCGGGCGGTTGACAGAGGGCATGGTGCCCTGTTCAAGAGGAATGACAAATTGATAAAACTCATATCCGATGAAAAGACAGGCCAACAGAAAAAGGATCTGACAGGCCTGTCGCAAAAAAGTATAGTTCTTCTTCATAATTTTATCCGGAAGAAAAGAGATTAACCCGGGATAGCCACCAGACGGCTGGCACGCACCACCTGGATTTTACCCTTGAGTTTTGGCAGTTCGATTTTTAACGTATCCAGGGTGGCCTGGTAAGGGTGGCCGATGCCGATGGCTGTGCCGTGTTTATGCGCGGCTTTGATCAGCTTTTGGAATTGTCCGGTGATATATTCAACATTCTGGAAATTATCCAGAAAAATGTCTCTTTGGGAAAATCTGAGCATAAACAGGCGTGCCGAAGCCTCTCCTTTGGAATTCGGAGATGTTCTGGAATCGATGAAAAAAAGATTTTTTTGCTTTAACACGGTAAAAATCTGATTCATCTTGTCTGCTTGAGCGGTGAGCTTGGAGCCCATGTGGTTGTTAACCCCGATCACGCCGGGTATAGCATCAAGATCCTTGCGAAGCTGTTTCAGCAGCAGATCCGGAGACATGGAAGACAATAGTGCGCCAGGGCCCGGTTTCACACGGGGATACTCAGTTGGTTCCATGGGCAGATGAAGCATGAGCTCCGCTCCTGCCGGGCCTAACTTTCCAGCAATTTTTTTCCCATAAGGGGAAAAGGGCAGAATAGAAAATGTAATATCGGAATCCACTTCGTATAGGTCCAGAGCCAGCTGTCTAGCATATCCGATATCATCTATGATGATGGCAATCTGCGGGGTATGGACACCGGGTTTTAACTGGGTTGAGGGTTTCTTGGCATGCCCCGGATCCACATCATCAAACACCTCATAGACAATAGAGGGTTCTGAGTTTTTGTCTTTAAGTCCGGCTATCTTTTTTTTGGTTTGGGGAGGTTCAACCGCCGGTTCAACCACCGGTGCCATCTTGATTTTAGGTACAGCCGGTTTTTTATAAGGCAGTGTGTCACCAGACGTTTCCGCCACTTCAGACGGGGGACCATCAGTAACAGGCCGACCGGATTTGATAAAGATATCTGCCAGCATGGCCACGGTCAGACAGATGGCCAGAAGTATGGCAACTCCTAAGCAGACCTTTTTCAACTCATAGGACATGCTGGTCTTGCCCGCTGGTTTTTTAACGGCTGCTTTTCTACCCGCTGCTGATTTTTTAACCGCTGGTTTTCTTACCCGTTTTTTGGGGGCTGCTTTTTTCCGGGAAGGACTATTTTTCTTTTTTGGAGGCTTGGTCGTACTTTTTACCTTACCCCCGGTCTGCTTTTTAACTGCCATTTAGTTTGCTGAAGATGCCGTAACTGATGAGAATATCAAGGGCGCGTTTCACCTGGGCATCCTGATTCAGCTTTTCAACTTCCAGATCTTTCTTTGATTTGGTTTTTGTTTGTTTTTTCTTTTCAGCATCGTCCGAATGTTCCGTCGGCTGTTCCGTCGGCCCTTCCGGCTTCAGGCTGTTTTTCAAATTCTTTTCTTTCATCATCCGGTCAAATGCAGAGGCTTTTTTATTCTTTTTCACCAGGGTGCCCTGGGCGACCTCGATATCCGGCTGGATACCCTTGGCCTGGATGGACCGGCCGCTGGGGGTATAATACCTGGCAATGGTATATTTAATCCCGAATCCTTCCGGAAGCGGGCGAACGGTCTGAACCGATCCCTTGCCAAATGAAGCTGTCCCCAAAATCAATGCTCTGGAATGATCCTGAAGGGCACCGGCAACGATCTCAGAGGCTGAGGCAGATCCGCCGTTGATCAGAATCACAATGGGATAGTTCCGGTCGGTCCCGGAAGGATAGGCATTGAACTCCTGGGTATTTTTCTTGAGCCGGCCTTTAATGGAGACAATGACGCCCTGATCCAGAAAAAGGTCGGAAACCTTGATGGACTGGTCCAGCAAACCGCCTGGATTATCCCGTAGATCTATGACAAGTCCCTTGAGACCGTTTTCCTTTTCTTCCAACCGGCTGAGCTGCTTTTCAACATCTTCCAGAGTATTCATCCGAAAATTGGTAATCCTGAGATATCCATATCCCGGGGAAAGGCTGGCGGATCTCACACTGGTCATGGGGATCAAATCTCTTTTCAAAGCAAAGTCCAGAGGTGAAGATTCCCCGTCACGGATAACTGTGATAAGCACCTCTTTATGACGTGGGCCTCTCATCCGGTTCACCGCATCCCACAGGGCCATGTCCTTGGTTGATGCGTCATCAATCTTGATAATGATATCACCGGCCTGTATACCGGCTTTGTAGGCAGGGGTTCCTTCAATGGGGGAAACCACGGTAAGAATTCCGTCTTTCATGGTAATGACGATACCGATGCCTGAAAACTTACCCTTGGTATCATCCTGAAGATCCCCGAATGCCTCGGGCGGCATAAAACTGGAATGGGGATCCAGATTACCCACCATCCCTCTTATGGCATTGTGAATCAACTCATCGGCATCTAACTCATCCACATAATTTTTTTCAATCTCTTCCAGAACATCTGAAAAAAGCTTCAGGGATTTATAAGTTTGTTCATCTGCAGCCTGTACCATAACAGCGCCGTAGAGAAAAAAGAGCAGGGCCAGGGCTGCTGTCCTGACACGCTTTGAAATTCCGGAGTACTCACTTCTCATCTGTTATGCTCCTTTTTTTAACCATTTCATGGGGTTGACCGGTTTTCCATGGTGCCGGACTTCAAAATGAAGACAGGTGCCTTTGATGGATCCGGTGTCCCCGGCTGTGGCAATCACCTCACCGGTACTGACAGTCTCGCCCTTTTTCTTGAATACCTCTTCCACATGGGCATAGAGAGTATAATAACTATCTCCGTGGTTGATGATCACAAGATTTCCATACCCTTTAAGCCACTGGGCAAACATGACCTCACCCTTAAAGACCGAGTGTACGGGCTCTCCCCGCTCCACCCTTATATCAATTCCGCTTTGAAAAGTGAAGGACTTGTAATCTCCGTTCCTGGCCGCACCGTATGTTGAAATAATCCTGCCCCGGGTCGGGATGGGAAGGTAGCCCTTTTGTTTGATAAAAGAAGTATCATCCAGAACGGCACTGCCTTTAAGCCCCATGGCAGTCAGAGTGTTGGAAAGTTCTTCGGCAGATGCTTCTAACGAGGCCAGAGCTGCCTGGGATAGCTTCTTTTTACGCCGGATCTCTTTGAGAATCGCAGCTTTTTTATAGGATTCCTTTTCCTGAATCCGGATTTGCAGGGCAAGATCCCCTTCAAGCTCTGCCTGGGTTGTCTTCCGGGTTTCAAGATCTTTTTCCATCTGTCTTAAGTCACGGAGATCATTTGCCTGATTTTCCAGAAGGGAAAAATCTGAGGCCACCACCTTTTTCATGGCATTCTGTTTGACAAAAAAATCAAACAGGGACGTGGGCGGCCCTGCCATTTCCAGACTGCCCATCATGTGCATACGGTAGAGGGCATTGAGTCGCTGAGCAGCATATGCTTTGGTCTCGCCCATGGACAGGTTCAGCGTTTTGGTATCGCCCTGAATTCTATTTATCTCAAAGGTTAAAACCTTGTTTTCACGGCCCAGGGATTCGGATTTAACCCGGGCCTGATTCAGGGCGTAATCGATCTCATTGAGGCCATCCATAATTTCCACTTCCTTCTGGGAAAAGGACGCCACTTTTTGGGTTTCATCGGCAATCTGCTTGGCAATAACCTTTTTCTGCTTGGCTTGAATTTTTACAGATTTTGGCTTTACTGCAGGCTTTTTTCGGGGTGCCGGAGCCTGATCGGCAACCTTTTTATCCAATGGTGCCAGGGTCATATACTTGGTCCGGTTTCTCACATACCCTTTTTTGCCCTTATAGGTTACGGTGAGCCAGCCGCCGATGCCTCCCTGTACTTCCAGAACATCCACCACGTCACCTTTGTCAAGCGTGACCACCACTCCTGAGTATTGAGACTGGGCAGACCTGACATTCAGCTTATAGGCATTGACCGTACCTTTATAGCGAACAGCAGCGGATAGATTCTGGGCAAATATCAGCCCCAGGAACAGGACAAGGCCTGCCGCGACTATTTTAATATTTGTTTTAAAGACAAATAACATCCAAACCAACCTAAAAATGTACTTGAGAACAAAATAACACCCATGGCCTGCCAGGATAAAAACCGGATGTCAACATAGACATAAGAGCCCAGGTTCTGAGTTATCCCCGAAGACAGGGTCAGGTATCCGGCCAAGAGGATAGCCACTCCCAATGCCCCGCCCAGGAATCCCTGAAGAAGGCCTTCCACATAAAACGGAGTTTTAATAAATCCTTCCGTGGCCCCGACCAGGCGCATGATTTCAACCTCGGTTCTTCTGGAGTAAAAGGCCAGACGGACCGTATTGGACGTGATGAACAGGGCAATTAACAAAAAAAGACTGCACATGGCATACCCGGTCATTTTAAACAAATTGAACAAACGCAGAAACCGACCCAGCCATCCCTGGCCGTATTCCACGGAGTCAACCAGATCCAGGGCTTCAATCCTGGCCGCCAGTGCCTGAACCTGATCATATCTTGTAAGGGAAACCATGGTAATCTCTACGGCATCGGGCAAGGGATTTTGTCTGAGAGTGGTAAAAAACTCAGTTTTGGATCCCATCTCCTTTTGCAACTGCTCCAGGGCCTGGGACTTTGAGATATAGGTAATACTATCAATGCCCCCCAGACTTTTCAGCCGGGTTTGAATATCGGGCAGCATCTCCGGGGAGAACCTATTTTCCAGGTAGACCATGGCCCGTCCTCCCTGGTTCCAGGATTCCAGAACCCGGCTGGCATTCTCAAAAAAGAGCATAAAAACCGAAACCACCAGAATAGACAAAGAAATGGTCATTATGGTGATCACATTTAAAAACCGGTTGGACCGGATGTCTGCAAAGGCTTTCTTCAAAAATCGGGTCATTGAACTACGTTCTCTTTCCTTAATATAGCATGGTGGAGATTCCCTGGAGTTTTCCGTCTTCAATGGCAATATTCCTGCCCCTGACAGAGCTCTCCAGCAGGCCCAGGTTATGACTGGCAATCAAAATGGTGGCCCCTTTTTTATGGTATTCCATGAGCAGATCCAAAACAAGCTGGGCAGAGCGTTCATCCAGACTGCCCGTGGGCTCGTCCGCCAGAATAATAGAGGGTTCTCCCACAACTGCCCTGGCAACCGCCACCCGCTGCTGCTCCCCGCCGGAAAGTGTCGGGGGCAGGTGTTTGGCCTTCTTTTCCATTCCCGTAACCCTGAGAACGTGCATGACCTTTTTCCGGATGTAAGACGGCTTTTCACCGGCCACCTGCAGTACAAGGGCCACATTCTCAAAAACTGTACGATTTGAAATAAGCTTAAAGTCCTGGAACACCATGCCGAAACGCCGTCTCAAAATGGGGAGTTTGCCCGGCGAAATACGCGCCAGATTCATACCATCAATAAGAATCTGTCCTTCGGATACCTTTTCCGCCAGATACAGCACTTTTAAAAGGGTTGATTTGCCGGCACCTGAAGGGCCGGAAACGATGATAAACTCACCAGGATCTATGTCCAGGGTAATATCATCTAATGCCAGTTTGCCCCCATACCGTTTGCTTACGTTAAACAACCTGATAATATTGGCTTTACCGCCGTCCGCGCTCATATACTCCCTATAGCTGCCCTGTGGTCTTCTGGTAATTGACTGAAACTGAATTTACTGATATAAACCGCTTGTGTCAAGGAGTGCTGCAAAACAGTTTTCCTTACATTAAGCCTTCACTGGAACCCGTAGCCGGCTTCTTCCAAATCAGTGAAGGCTTTACCATGTATAGCCCAAGGAAGGACCGGACAGATAATTTAGACCATAACCCCTTGAAAATATAAGAAAACAAATGAAACTCTTTGATTCTCACTGCCATATTAACGATACCGTCTACGACCAGGATCTGTCCGAAGTGATGGACAGGGCAAAACACGCAGGCGTCCGGGCCATGATGATTGCCGGGGTGGACCGGCACACCGCAAAAAGAGCCATTGAAATTGCAGATATTCACCCCCGGGTATTCACTGCCGTGGGTATTCATCCCCACGATGCCATCCAATGCGGAAGCCAGGTTCTTGAGGAGCTTAAGGATATGGCCCTGGGAAACGATTGCGTCAGAGCATGGGGTGAAACAGGGCTTGATTTCAACAGAATGTTTTCCCCACAGCAGGATCAGGAAGCCTGCTTTTCAGCCCAGATGGCCATGGCCGAAGAACTGGACCTGCCACTGATTTTCCACGAACGGGATTCAAAGGGACGGTTCTACGAAATCCTGAAATCAGACGGTCCCAGCTCCAGAAGAGGGGTGGTCCATTGCTTTTCCGGCACAAAAGAGGAGATGTTCAAATACCTGGACCTGGGCTATCACATCGGCATCACCGGCATATTGACCATTCAGCAGCGGGGGGAATACCTTCGCAAGATTGCGTCTGAGATTCCCGAGGACCGCCTGCTCATTGAGACAGACGCCCCCTATCTTACCCCCAAACCCCAGAAAAACAAATTCCGCCGCAACGAACCGGCCTTTGTAAAATCTGTTATGGAGCGATTGGCCCAGATCAGGGGAGCGGACCCTGTGGAACTGGCTGACAGAATTTTCCAAAACACCTGCGACCTCTACGGGGTAAGGATCGGCTCCCAAATTACTTGATCTTTTGTTTCCAAAATACCCAGTCTTTTAAGGGGTTTTGGAAACAATTTAGATCAAGTTATTTTGTAACGATTCCTAAGTTTATAACCACCTTAATTTTTCTCCATGAGCTTGGTTACAGCCGCCTCTAAACCATCCAGAGACAGTTCATACATTGGAAAAATCTTTGAAATAGCCATGATGGTATGAGTGTACCCCCACATGGACTCGGACACCGGGTTAAGCCATACCGTGTGAGAAAAGGTGTCGGCTAAAAATTTAAGCTGCTCCATACTGGGCCTGCCACTGCGTTCCGTAATATGGATGGAGCCGTCATGGGCCATGAGTTCATAGGGGGCCATGCTGGCATCCCCTACCACAACCAGACGGGTTTCAGGATCCAGGCGGGAAAAGTCCATTATATTTTTGGGTTTTTTATACCGGGCCGGATCTTCCCAGAGGTAATCATAAATGGTGTTGTGGAAAAAATAGGTTTTCACCTCTTTGAACTGAGAGCTGGAATAATTAAACAGGGTCTGAACCAACTGGATGTAGGGGTCCATCGACCACCCGCCGTTATCAATGGCAAGGATGACTTTAAGGCGGTCCTTCACGGCGCGGTCAAAAATCAACTCGATTTCCCCTGCATTGCGCATGGTCTCCCGGATGGTTTCATCCACGTTGATCACATCTTTAGGACCTGCCGGCCGCATATTCCGAAGCCGCTTCAAAGCTTCACCGATCTTTGCCTGGGTGAGGGGACCCTTGGTTGAATAATCTTTGTACCGTCTTTCATTGGCCACTTTTACCGCAGACTTGTTCCGGGATTCGCCGCCCACCCGCATACCCCCGGGGTGGTGCCCTGAATGACCCACAGGAGAACGTCCGCCCGTACCGATCCATTTGCTGCCGCCGTCATGGCGGCCGTCCTGGTCCTTGAGCCGTTTTTTAAAATACTCGATCAGCTCATCCGGAGACATTTTACTGAGTTTTTCTTCATCCTCGCCCAGGGCATTGGCCATGGTTTTAGGATTTTTCAGCCATTCATCCAGCATGGCCCGGGCCATATCGTCGACTTCAAACCCCACGTCTTCCGGCAGGGGAACCCCGTCAAAATGATGGGCAAACACCTGATCGTAAAGATCAAAGTACCGCTCGCTTTTGACCAGCACAGACCGGGCGCAGGTGTAAAACTCATCCAGGCTGTTGATCAGCCCCTGGCTTAATGCCTTTTGCAGGGTCAGAAAAGAGGTGGGCGACACCGGAATGCCCACATCTTTCAGGGTATAAAAAAACTTAAGAAACATAATGCCTCAGCGTATTGTTTTAAGCATATTATATCATAAATACTGGATATTAAAAAAGTTTTCGCCGGGCTGTCAGATTCTTGGCCCGCTCATAATCCGGGCTCTTTTTAAACAGCACCCCCAGAAAAGGCAGACTGCCCTTGACCAGATCCTTGGCCCTGAAGTCCGGATCCGCACTTAAGGCCCGGATCCAGTTGATGAGCTCCCTTGTGGCAGGTTTCTTTTCAATCCCGTCAATTTCCCTTAGTGAATAAAAGGATGAAATAGCGTTTTCAGCAAGCTTGCTGTCAAGGTCCTGAAAATGGACCCGGATGATCTTACGCATCATCTTGGGGTCGGGAAAGGCAATGTGGTGGAAGTTACACCGGCCTAAGAAAGGATCGGACAGATCTTTTTTGGCATTGGAGGTAATGATGATCACCGGGCGGTGCTTTGCCGTGACGGTTTTATCCGTTTCAATGATATCAAACTGCATCTGATCCAGCACATCCAGCATATCATCCTGAAAATCCGTATCTGCCTTATCTATCTCATCAATAAGGAGTACGGCTCGCCTATCTCCGCAGAATGCCTGTCCGATTTTACCCATTTTAATATAATCTTCAATATTACTGACGTCTCTTGTGGAATCTGCGAACCTTGAATCGTTGAGGCGGGTCAGGGTATCATATTGATACAGGGCTTCCACAAGTTTCATACTGGACTTTACATTTAAAATGATCAGCGGCATGGAAAGGGTTTCGGCAATGGAGTGGGCCAGCATGGTTTTACCGGTACCGGGCTCTCCTTTAAGAAGCAAGGGCATTTCCAGCTTCATGGATATATTAACAATGGATGCAAGCTCCGGATCAAGGACATATTTTTGTGCCCCTTGGAATTGGGCATCAGGGGATTGGCTCATTGGGATCTCCGTATATCATCTTAAGTTATCGGTTCCGGCCCCTAAGAGGGGTAAACATCGTTCTGGTTAGCAGGCCGGGTTTATATAGTCAACTTTTATTAACACAGACAGTGATATTTTCCCCCTGCCCTGACACCGAATTTCAGGAAACAGACCACCATATGAATTTAATTACATAATCGTATTTATTTGCTCATACCAATGAAATTCTTAAAGATTGACACGTCCTGACTTAAGTGGTACATAATTTTACTTGATTAAAAATTAATGCTAACACCATGGAACAAATTAGGAGCAGACTATGATTGGTGGAATCGGAATGCCGGAACTAATAATAATTCTTGTCATTATCCTCATCATTTTTGGTGCAGGAAAACTTCCGGAAATCGGCGCAGGCCTTGGCAAAGGCATTAAAAACTTTAAAAAAGCCACTAAAGACCCTGTGATCGAAGACAAGGATGAGGAGCCCGGTAAAATCGAGAAAGATTAAACCGCTGTTATCCTAAAATATTCAGTGTAGTATTTTTCAGCCAGGTATTCTTTGATACCTGGCTGTTTTCTTTTTGTTTTTCCCGTCGATATTCCCGCCCACATTATCGCTGCAAAAAAACAATTAAAAAAAATTAATTACAAAACAGTATTATTAGCGCCCGATAATCAACATTTTTGCAACTAACCCCTCTCTTTTTTTAGTCTTCCGACTACCTCTAAAGCTAACCCCCTGAAATCAAAAGCCTGGCACAACCATTGCATTTTGTTACTGCGGTTGATACTGATTGTAATTGTCATTTTTTAATCAAATAAATATGGATTGAAGAAAACGAATGGACAGCCCGGACGCAAAACGGTTACTCGAACAAAAAGAAGAGTTGACACAGCGTTTCCTTCAGGGAAAGGCTGAAAATTTTCTTGAGCAGCTCACCACCTGCCTGGATGAGTATTTTTATTCGGTGTTTGAAAAAAGCATTGCTGCCAGAAAAATGGTGATCTCCGGAAATCCGTTTGCCGTAATTGCCCTGGGCGGTTACGGCAGGAAAGAGCAATGCATCCATTCTGATATTGATCTGCTCATCCTGTTTGATAAAACCGTGCCCACTGATGTGGAGGCCTTTGTTCAGGAGCTTCTTTATCCCCTCTGGGATATCCGGTTTGAGGTAGGATATGCGGTCAGAAACGTAGATGAATGCATCAAAATGTCCTTTGAACGGTTTGACATCCTGACCACGGTTTTGGATGCCCGGTTCATCTGCGGGGCCTCCCTGGTCTACTCAGCATTCATGGAAAAATTCAGACAGCAGCTGTCTGCCAAGCATTTAAAACCCACCCTGAACTATTTATACGAAAACGGGGAAAAACGGTTTGAGGATTTCGGGGATTCCACCTACCTTGTTGCACCGGATTTAAAATCCGGTTTTGGCGGCCTTCGGGATTACCACACCCTGCTCTGGTATGCCAAAATCAAATCAAATATCAAATCCAGACGGGATCTTGAGTATTACGGATTTCTCTCCCATTTTGAATATAGAAACCTGGAAGAGTCTCTGGCCTATATCTGGGATATCCGAAACCGGCTTCATTACATCACGCGCCGCAAAAACGACACCCTTCACTTTGAACACCAGATGGAAGTGGCCGGTCTGATGAATTTTGAAAACAAAGACGGCCAGCCGGATGTGGAAGTTTTTCTTGGAGATCTCCATGAAAAAATGGAGTTTTTGAAACAGATCTCCCAAATCACCTTTGAAGATATTCTCTCTTCCTGCCGGATGAAAAAAGAAGCCATTACAGCCCGGCCCACCAAAACCGACGGCCTGGTGGTCAAAAAACGGCGGCTCTTTTTTGCCAATACAGTGGTCATCCTCCAGAAACCGGACCTTCTGCTCAAGATATTTCTGGAAAGCGGCCAGACCCGGATTCCATTATCCATTGAGGCCAGACGCGTGGCCTCGGAATTCCGTCATCTGGTGGATGACGAGATCCGTACAGACCCCAGATGCGTAAAGATTTTCAAACGGATCATAGGGCTTTCCTATTGGAAATTCAACGTGCTGAACGTCATGCTCTCCACAGGCATTCTAGAGCAGTTTATCCCTGAGTTTTCACCCCTGGTTAACAAAATCCAGTACAACCATTACCACCTGTTTCCGGTGGACAAGCACTCCATCCGTTGCGTCCAGATCATCAACAGCTTCAAGGAACCCGGCAACACAATGATGGGCACTCTCTATGCCAGTGTATACAAGGAAATCCGGAATAAAAATGTGCTGATGGTGGCAGGGCTCCTCCACGACATCGGCAAATCAGACCCGGCCAAGGAACACTCCAAACGGGGCGCCCAAATTGCCGCCCCCATCATTGACCGCCTGGGGTTCAACCAAAAAGAAAAAGAAGATATCCTTTTTCTCATCGAGAACCACCTTTTTCTGGCCAAGACAGCCACTCGGCGGGATATATTTGATGAAGAAACCGCTGTGCATGCCGGCAACAGACTAAGCAAGATCCGGTTGCTGCGCATGCTATTCCTTTTAACGGTTGCCGACTCCAAGGCCACGGGCCCCAAGGCCTGGAACGACTGGACCGAAAACCTGATAAAAGATCTTTTTCTCAAAACCATGGGCGTCCTCAAAACCGGAGAACTGGCATCTAAAAAGACCCAGCGCCTCATCGACAGAAAGAAGAAGGATGTCTTAACCCTTCTCCGGGAAAGCTGGCGGGAAGAAGAGGTTGACCGGCAGTTGTCTGCCATGTCCAGGCGGTATCTGCTCTATGTTCCGCCCCAGAACATTGTGGACCATATCAATCTTTACCGAACAATAGGACAGCGGGAGTATATCTGGCAGATAACCAAAGATAACGGATCGGACATGAGAACCGTTTCCATCTGCGGTAAGGACAAACCCGGATTTTACTCCAAAATAGCCGGTATCTTTTTTCAGAACAATATTGATATTGTGGGATCCCAGGCCTATTCCCTGGGCAACAGCCATATTCTGGATATCTTCAACGTCCGTCCCCCTCAGGATCGGCTCTTTGAAAAAGAGAAATGGGAAAAGGCAGAGCAAGACCTTTCCCAGGCGCTTGAAGATGACCACTACCTGGACAAGGCCCTGCAAAAAATTCCTGCCACACTATCCGTATCGTCCGGCACCCAGCCTGAACCCAACCAGGTCAGAATCGACAATAAAACATCCAGTTTTTTCACCATTATTGAAGTTTTGACCTATGATTTCCCGGGTCTTCTCTTCGCCATTACCAATACCCTGTACCGCAGCGGGCTCAATGTCAATGTAGCCATGGTCGGGACCAAGGTGGACCAGGTCATTGATATTTTTTATGTCAAAGACCTGGATGGAGACCAGAAAATCGAGTCCGAAGAAAAACTGGAACAGATAAAATTATCCATCATCAACCGCCTTCCAAAGATACAGCTAAAGGAGATTACATGAAAAAAATCGAAGCAATTATCAAGCCCTTTAAACTTGACGATGTCAAAGAGGCACTCAGTGAAATCGGAATTTACGGCATGACCGTGACGGAAGTCAACGGCTACGGCCGCCAGAAAGGCCATAAGGAAATTTACCGCGGTGCAGAATATGTGGTGGACTTTGTCCCCAAAATCAAACTGGAAATTGTTGTGACAGATGATCGTCTGGATGAATCCGTGGACACCATCCGCTCGGCTGCCAACAGCGGTAAAATCGGCGACGGTAAAATCTTTGTTCTTCCTGTTGAGCAGGCCATCCGGGTCAGAACCGGAGAAAACGGTGACGACGCAATTTAAGGAATCGTTACAAAATAACAACAGTAAAATCCCATATTTTAAGAGAGGGAGCAAGATGACACCCAAAGACGTAATTGCAATGGCAAAAGAAAACGATGTAAGAGTAGTGGATATCCGCTACACGGACTTCATCGGCACCTGGCAGCATTTCAGCGTACCCTTAGGCGAATTGACCGAGGCTGCGTTCGAAGACGGATTCGGCTTTGATGGCTCTTCCATGAGAGCATGGCAGAACATAGACAACTCCGACATGATCGTTATTCCGGAACCCGAAACTGCAAAGATCGATCCTTTCTTCAAGGTGCCCACCCTGGCCATTATCGGTAACATCCATGATCCCATTACCCAGGAGTCTTACAGCAGGGATCCCAGGGGTATTGCCAAGAGAACAGAAGCATACCTGAGGAGCACCGGCCTTGGCGACACCATCTTTGTCGGCCCCGAGCCCGAGTTTTTTATCTTTTCCAACATCCGCTATGCATCCGAACCCCATGCCTCCTTTTTTGAACTGGATTCTCCTGAGGCGCATTGGAACACCGGCGACGGTTCAGAACCCAACCTGGGACACAAAATCAGACCCAAAGGCGGATATTTCCCCCTCCCCCCGAATGATCAGTACCAGGACATGAGAACTGAAATGATGCTGACCCTGGAAGACTTGGGGATTGAGATGGAATGCCAGCATCACGAGGTTGCCTCTGCAGGTCAGTCTGAAATCGATCTGCGGTTTGACTCCCTGCTGAAAATGGGTGACAAACTGTCCTGGTTTAAATATGTCCTCAAAAACGTGGCTGTGAAATACGGTCACACCGTTACCTTTATGCCCAAACCCCTGTACGGTGACAACGGTACCGGCATGCACACTCATATGAGTTTCTGGAAAGACGGCAATCCCACATTTGCAGGCAACAAATACGCAGGCCTGTCCGACGAAGCCCTCTGGGCCATCGGCGGTATAATGAAGCACTGCAAGGCCCTTTGCGCCATTACCAATCCCACCACCAACTCCTACAAACGCCTGGTTCCGGGATTTGAAGCACCGATCAACCTGGCCTACTCCAGCAGAAACAGATCTGCAGCCATCCGCCTGCCGACCTATTCAGCCTCACCCAAGGCCAAACGGATCGAGTTCCGTACCCCGGATCCTTCGGCCAACGGTTACATGGCCTTCTCCGCCATTGCCATGGCAATGATCGACGGTATCCAGAACAAAATGGATCCGGGCGATCCAATGGATAAAAACATCTACGATCTGCCCCCGGAAGAACTGGCTGAAATCGAATCTGCGCCGGGCTCCCTTGAAGAAGCTCTGGATGCACTGAAATCAGATCACGACTTCCTGCTCAAGGGAGATGTATTTACAAAGGATGTTATTGACTACTGGATCGACTACAAAATGGAAAACGAAGTCAAACCGGTTATCAGCCGTCCCCATCCCCATGAGTTTTACCTTTACTATGATATTTAATCCTTAGGATCGGCTCCAAAATTACTTGATCTTTTGTTTTCAAAATACCCAGTCTTTTAAGGGGTTTTTGGAAACAATTTAGATCAAGTTATTTTGTAACGATTCCTTAATCACCTGTTGAGAATTGAAGATCCCGAGCCCGGAACCCCTGTGTTTCCGGGCTCGTTTCATTTTTTAGCCACGGCTTTTCCCGTCCTGCCGGAACGTTACATTTTTTTAATGCAATCAAAAACAAAATAGGTTATATAGGGACTAATTAAAATTTCGAGGCGGAGATTATGCGTCCAAACCTGTAAGTAGGCCAGCAAGGGAGCAACATCTTAAATTTATGAAAACCCTAAACTTGTCATCTGCAATAGCACCTGTGACTATGCAACGATTCTTATTCTTTTTCACCCTCTTTTTCTTACTTATCCCGGCTATTGCCATTGGAAAAACCCAACCCAAAGGGGATGAGTTAAATGCATTGACCCAACGCCTGATCCAGGACGGATTTGATTCGGGAAAAATTCAGACATTATTTGCAAACGACAAGGTTTTTTTCAATCCGGCAGGTGTTTCCCTGTTTTTTATCCACTCTGAATCCAGTCTCAATTACGACCAGTTTATCTCATCCAAATCCATTGCCAATGCCAAAAAATACATGGCAGAGCACAAGGAGAGCCTGGATAAGGCAGAAAAAGCCTTTGGTGTGGACAAAACCGTGATCACTGCCATTATTCTGGTGGAAACCCGGCTGGGTAGCTATCTTGGCAAACGAACCGTGATCAACACATTATCCACCATGGCTGCCCTCACAGATCCGGTTCTTCAGGAAAAAATATGGGCCTCCATACCGGACAAGAAAAAACCAAAACGGGAAACCTTTCAAAAGAAAGTGGCAAAGCGGACAAAGTGGGGATATGAAGAACTCAAAGCCCTGATCCGCTATGCAGAACGCGAAGGCCTGGATCCCTCCACCATAAAAGGTTCTTATGCCGGTGCTATGGGCGTTCCCCAGTTCATGCCTTCCAACGCCCTGACTCTGGCCAAAGACGGCAACGATGACGGACATGTGGATTTATTCGACCACAACGATGCCATTTCCTCCGTAGCCAACTATTTAAAACACCACGGCTGGAAACCGGACATCAGCCGGCAGCGCCAGCACGAAGTACTCTTCCGGTACAACCACAGCAATTATTATGTGGATACCCTGCTTAAAATCTCAGACAAGTTAAAATAAGGAAAGACCTGTAAATCCATGGATAACACCGTATTATATGTATTGATCGTTGCAGCCGTCTCGTTCGGCCTGACCATGCTGGCCCTCATAGACATCATTAGAAAAGACTTTCCCTCAATCAAGGAAAAATTCCTCTGGCACATAGTAGCCGTCATCCCCATTGTAGGATGGCTGATTTATTATGCCATCGGCGCCAAAAAAGGAACCAAGAAAACCTTTTAAACGTATTCGGTCTTTGATACCACGTAGCAGATCGGTCAAAAGACCATTTTTAGAGATGGCCTGTAATTTCATTTGACTTTTTTCTCGTTTCAGTATAAAAACTGGCCTGATTGATGTGGTCCCATCGTCTAGCGGTTAGGACGCTGGCCTCTCACGCCGGAAACCGGGGTTCGATTCCCCGTGGGATCACCACCAATTACAAAGGCTTTCAGAGTTTTCTGAGAGCTTTTTTTATTGGCGGACACAAAATCCGGACACAAAAGACAAATCCGGCGAAATTCCTATAAAGCCTTCCTCTTTTCAAATGGGACAATAGTCCCTGGTCCCGCTAACCCTTTCTCAAGGGCTTCCCTGGTCGCCTCAAGCCCAAGGGATTTCAAATACCTGTTTGTTGTCGTTGGACTTTTATGCCTAAGTATCGATTGGATGACAGAAACATCATACCCTTTATGATACAAGATACTGGCTGTCAGATGCCTGATGCCATGAAATCCAAAAGGCTTCACACCAGCCTTTCTGCAGAGTTTTTTCATATAGTGCTGCCTATTTTTAAAAGGCAGCCCAAAGTAAGGCTCACAAAAAGGCGCTTCATCCAGGCATACAAAAACGTTAGACGTTTCTTTGATAGGCCGCTCCTGCCACCATCGCAATAAAGCTTTTCTCAACTCGGATGTCATCGGCAACCAGTCATATTCCATAGTCCCGTCTCTTCTCTTGCTGGTCCAGATGCGAATCTGACCGTTGCCGAAATCAATGTCTTCCCACGTCAGGTTAAAAACTTCTTTTCGACGTGCAGCAAGATGAAGATAAGCCAGCAACATTGTCTTATCCTGACCGCTATTAGCTTTGCTATATGCTTTCCAAAAATCGTTCTCTGGTGGAACATATCTCGGGAAACGTTTTTCAGGGAATTTATCTACGGCCTTAAACGGATTCAGGCTTACCTGTGGAAATCCATCAATGTATTTTCGGCCCCATTCCCAACCGGCAGATAAATTCTTCCGATCTTTGTTTGCCCCATTACCGGAGCGGTTGGTTGCCTGCTTCATGAGATGTTTCATGGCCACACCGGGTGTCATAACATCCACACTATAATCGGCATCCAGACCAGAGGTATCATCCACATACTTGAAAAACCTGGCAAACACACTCTTTTTTTCTTTGTATGTTTTGTCCCCAAAGTTGCTTTGGGCATAATCAAGATATTCTTCTGCCCAGTCAATTAGCGTCAAACAATCCATGACGGCTTGTTCTTTTTCCAACCTTTCTTTTTCCATTATTTCCCATTGCACAGCGTCTCGAAACGTCTGTTTTGAGCTGTCCGGAAATAGCTTCTCCTTTCTCTGACTGTTGACCATCACTGTGGCCCGCCATCTCTTCCTTCCTCTTTTCATTATTAAACTTGGCATCGAGTTTTCTCCTTATAACCTTTTCAAAAAATCTATATTTTCCGGGAGAGACCTCGATACCACCCCAACGATCTGAATACTTTATCACAGTCCGTCGGTCAAGCCCGAAGAACTCAGCAAGTTCCTCGGGCTTTATTGCATGACCATATTTCTTTTCAAGCGAAGCACACAACATAAGGCAATTAATTCATACTTTATCTATTAGGTCCACATATCCCAGATCAGTAAACAAATTCAGAGATTCCAACTTAATCGGAGAATCAGTTATCCATTGAGCCCCGATTTTTTAGATGAGCTGGAGGATATCCATGCGATTTTGTTCTGATTAATTCTTTCTGGGATGCGTCGATATGTACAATCCCTAACCCACCTCCTTTTCCGTATGATTTCAAACCGTAATGTTTGCGCATTCGAGTCGTCCGGTGCCCCATTGCCATGGCAATGTCAACTTTTGAAAAGCCAGCGTCTCTCAGATCCGAAGCGAACTGATGTCTCAGAGAATAGGCAGAAACTTTTTTTAATCCGAGGCGCTTTTGAGCTGTATACCGAATTCGATCGCCGAGCCTTTGGACAGCCCCAGCAGCGTTGGCACCAGGCAGGAAGAATGTATGGGATGTAACATTGAATCGCTCTAGTGCTCCTTTCAAGTAGCCGGCAAATACATTCGTTTCAGGATCAAATCCAATTATTCTTACCTCATGACCTTTAGCATCGGAAACCTTAGCGCCTTGAATTTTGCATATCAAATGCCCGTTTTCATCAATGGAAACTTGAATGCCATTTCCTAATTCTGAAGAGCGGCATCCGGTTAGAGCTAATATTAATGTTGCGGTTCGATATCTCTTTGGGACGTTCCTGCATATTGTAATTTTCCAGTTTGATGGCAAGCCAATAATGGATTTTCGCTTACCAATTCTCTGCTGCCGTCCTGGCTTTCGCCCTGGCCTACCTTGAGAGGCTTTTTTGGCACGAATTTCTTCTTCCGGATATAAAGACAGGTTGTTCTGCCAAGTCTCCACCTTTGGCGCTTCGCTTAAAACAGGATTCATTCGTTTTAAAATTTTGAACAATCTCACAGCTAAATTGTAATATTCTTCTGATGCGGTTTCTGCGTAAGCCTCTATGTGACCTTTAATCGAAAAAGCCAACCCATACTGTACGGCGGACTTACATTTGTAATATGTTTTCTTTGAGATCATCTTGTCTGCTGCATAACGAACAAGGTCATACTCACAGTAGTTATAGATTCTGTTAAAAATTTTACTATACTCTACCCGGGTATTTGGGTTCTTAGGGTAAGATCGATGTAGTTTAGAGATGTATAGCTCAATAGATGCTAAGTTCTTATAAATTTCTTGGGACGTCATTTTTTTCCTCCATTATTATCAGAGCCCGCACATGTGCGTGCATCTAAAATTAATTTCGTTGATGAGAAACACTCTCATCAAACATTAAAACTCTGTTTTATATGGATTCATTTGTCCCTGATAAGATCGGGAAGATCTTTTGTGTACGCTTCAAATTTAGCGAACAACTATAGTATAT
>PIVQ01001429.1 GCA_003354055.1 Desulfobacteraceae bacterium
CTGTTCCCGCTGCTGCTTGAAAGACTCAATATCTATACAGATCCCCAGCGTCCCATGACCGTGACCGAGGGTATCTTTGAGATCAACAGCCCCGATGAAAACTCACCTGTTCTGGTCACTACCAACTTTGCCCTGACCTACTTCATCGTTTCCGGTGAATGTGAAGCGTCTAAAGTGCCTTGCTGGCTGCTGATCAAGGACTCCGAAGGCCTGTCAGTTCTGACGGCCTGGGCTGCCGGTAAATTCGGCGGTGATGATGTGGGTATGTTCGTGAAAAAGAGCGGTATCATGGACAAGGTAAAACATACCGAAGTCATCATCCCCGGTTACGCAGCTGCAATCGCAGGGGACGTTGAAGAAGAACTTCCCGGCTGGACAGTTACAGTCGGACCGAGAGAAGCGGCTCATTTGCCGGCATTCCTCAAGACCAAATAAAACAAAAAAAGGGGCAGGACAATCCTGCCCCTTTTACGAATCACAATTTAAAAGTAAAAGGAATAAGCGTATGATTCTTTTTGGTGAAAGCCTGAATGTCATTTCCACGGTTATTGGAAAGGAATTTAAAGAAGCAGATCCTGCCAAACGTAACCCCGTACCCATCCAGGAAGAAGTCGTCAGACAGAAAGAACTGGGTATGGACTATATTGATATCAACCTGGGACCGGCAAAAAAATTCGGTACAGAACTGATGCCGTGGGTTGTTAACGTGGTTCAGGAAGCAGTTCCGGGAATGCCCCTTCTTCTTGACTCTTCCAATATTGATGCCATTGAAGCAGGTCTTAAGGTCTGCAAACCGGCTGACAAACCGCATATTGTCAACTCCATCATGGCCCGTACCGAACGCTATGAGTCCATGGTTCCCATGACTGCCAAATATGATGCTGACTTTGTTGCCCTGATGTGGGGACCTGAGGGACTGCCCAGAGACGAAAACGAAAGAGCGGCCCTGGCGGTTGAACTTCTTTACTATGCCAACGAAGCCGGTATTCCCAATGAGAAAATATGGGTAGACGGCATTGTTACTCCGGTTAACATCCAGCAGCAGCAGTGCATGAGCCTTCTTAACTTCCAGATGATGCTTGAAGACATTGCCCCGGGTGCCAAGTCCACCTGCGGTCTGTC
>PIVQ01000063.1 GCA_003354055.1 Desulfobacteraceae bacterium
TCCCTGGGCATGCTGAACTTAAGCAAAACGAAACTTATCGGCAAGCAAAATACAACCATAGCCCTGGTCAATGGAGATGCCCTTAACCTTCCCCTTCAAGACAATCTTTTTGACGGGGTGTTCATTGCATTCGGCATAAGGAATATCATGAACCGCAAGGAAGCGATCCAGGAATTCCACCGTACCCTGAAAAAGGGAGGGCGCCTGGTGGTGCTTGAACTGACCACACCGGAAAGCGGAATTTTCCGACAGATCTATCTGGGCTATTTCCAGAAGATCTTGCCGTTGATCGGCTCCTTTTTTTCCAAGCATGACAATGCATATTCGTATCTGCCGGAATCGGTTTTAAAATTTCCGGATGCAGTCTCCTTCAGTAAACTCATGAAAGAGGCCGGATTTGAGGACCTCAGGTTCAAACAGATGACCTTTGGCATTGTGACCCTGTTTGTGGGCACTAAATCCCCATGATTCACAAAACACCGGAACGATTGTAATAAAAACGTAATTTTATATTCGCTGTATAATCCTTAGGTCAGCCCCGGCACTGTCACCCATGTAGATATTCGGACAAGTCCTTTTTTTCTTTAGGATTTTGAGTGGTTCTTGACAACGGGCATGGCTTACCATATAACCTCTTTGCCTTAAAATAATTTGCAAAGTATTAAAGATGAAAAATAATATTTTTAAAACGGCAGAAGGACGACTCCTGATTCTGGGTATCTTTCTTGCCGTCACTTTTATTGTCCTTGTCCTTGCCTACGGCCTGGTTGATTTTTCCATTGCCAAGGTACTTGTACTGGTACTGCTGGCCCATTTGGTAGGCAGCCGTGCCGGCGGTATCGGCCTATGCATTCTCAACGGCTTCAGCCCTGCTGCCACCATTGCCTACAATTTTTATATTGAAACCCTGATTGTCTGCTTTACCTATGCCGGTTTCGTCCTGAGCACCACCAACTATCTTAAGGTGGAATGGATAAAACGGTTCATGGATCGCCTGGCTGAAAAAGCCATGGAGAAAAAAGACAAGATCAAACGCTGGGGATGGGTCGGAATTTTCAGTTTTGTCATGGCCCCGCTGCCCGTAACCGGGCCTGTGATCGGGTCCATCATCGGGTATATGATCAAGATGAGGCTGTTCAACAATTTTACCGCAACAGCTCTTGGCACGCTGACCGCCACGGTTGTCTGGTGCTATGGATTCGAATTTTTAGAACATCGGTTTCACATGATCCAATACGTATTTGCCGCGATCTGTGTAATGATCATCATTCCCTATCTCAAACCTATTAAGAAGTTCATTGTTTCCTGTACCAAGGAAAATCCGAAAAGTTAAGCAAAAGTAAAATTAAGGATTAGTCAGGCCGACGCGCTTTAATTGCGCTACGGCCTAAAATTGTTTCTGCAGGATAGTCTCCTGGAGGCAGTTGACATCATCCCGGTCCGGATACCAGATATTGTAGTGCAGCCCCCGGCTTTCCTTTCGCCCCAGGGCGGAACGTATGATCAATCCCGCCACAGTTGCAAGATTCCGCAGTTCAATTAAATCTGCTGTAATCTTGAAATCCCAATAGTACTCATCGATTTCCTTCTGGATATTCTCGATCCGTCTTTTGGCCCGTATCAGCCGTTTGTCCGACCTTACAATCCCCACATAGTTCCACATAAGCCGCCGGATCTCGTCCCAGTTATGGGTGACCACAATAGCCTCGTCACTGTCCAGAGTATCGGCTTCATCCCAGGGATCCACAGTAACGGTGACTTTATTGCCGATGGCCCGGAACTCTTCCACAGATGCCGTACTGGCATTGTGGGCATAGACCAGGGCTTCCAGCAGGGAGTTGGAGGCTAAGCGATTGGCCCCGTGAAGTCCTGTGCAGGCCGTTTCCCCGACGGCAAAGAGCCTCTGGACATCAGTATGGCCGTTGAGATCCGTGGCCACCCCGCCGCACATATAATGGGCAGCCGGCACCACAGGAATCGGCTGTTTGGTGATGTCGATGCCGAATTCCAGACACTTAGCATGGATATTGGGGAACCGTTTCTTAATAAAATCACTGTCCTTATGGGTGATATCCAGAAAGACGGAATCCGCACCGGTTTTTTTTAACTCATTGTCAATAGCCCTGGCCACAACGTCTCTGCAGGCAAGTTCCTTGTCTTCAGAATACTTATCCATGAACCGGTTACCGTTTTCATCAATAAGATAGGCGCCTTCACCCCTGACGGCTTCGGAGATCAAAAAATTCTTGGCCTCTGGATGAAACAGGCAGGTGGGGTGAAACTGAACAAATTCCATGTTGGCCACAGATGCCCCTGCCCTGTAGGCCATGGCAATACCGTCTCCGGTGGCGATATCCGGGTTGGAAGTGTAGAGATACACCTTGGATGCCCCGCCGGTAGCCAGCAGGGTAACCCCGCTGTAAAAGGTCTCCACATGACCGGTCTCACTGTTCAATACATAGGCACCACAGCAGATATTTTCATGCTGAGTCGTAACCAGACCACTTCTGATACTTGTGGAAAAGGTGATGAGGTTGACGGCAATATGGTTTTCCAGGATGGTGATATTCTCATGGGCTTCCACATTGGCAATCAGCGCGTCCTCAATCTCCTTTCCGGTGAGGTCGTGGGAATAGACAATGCGTTTTTCAGAATGGCCGCCTTCCTGACCCAGAGCAAACTCATAGTCTCCCTCTCCGACCATATTGAACTTTGCCCCCTGCTCTACCAGCTCCTTGATCCGGTCCGGACCGTTTTCAACCACCATCTGAACCACTTCCTTAGTGCAGAGGCCGTCACCGGCCTTAAGGGTATCTTCCACATGGAGATCAAAGGAATCCGTTTTCGAGAATACAGCAGCCACACCACCCTGGGCCAGGGCCGTGTTGGTCTTATGAATCTTTTTTTTGGTCACAATGGTGACGGTTCCGAACTCGGCAACCTTAAGTGCATAGCTTAGACCGGCAATGCCGCTACCGATGACCAGAAAATCAGTTTTAATCATTTAACCCCACCCATATTTTAGGATAACTAATCGTGGACCGCCGGCTTTTGACCACTGGCTTTAAGCCCCTGGCTTCAAGCCCAATATTTTCAGGATAGCAGAGAGCCTCTCTTTTTCTTGCGGGTGCTCAGTCCGATGATCAGCCCGACGATGAATACCCCTGCTCCGGAAAGGAACCATAATTTTTCCTCGTTATTCATGTTCTGTTCAAGGGTTGTGATGTGGACCTTTTGATCTTCGGAAGTTTTAAGTAATTCGTTGTATTTGGCATCCAACTTGAGATAATCGGCAGAGGCCTGTTCCAACTGTTTATATTTTTTTTCAATACCGGTCAGGCTTTCATTTTTAACCTTGAGTTCGCGGCCCTTTTCCTGGGCAGTTTCCAGGGCAGACTCCAGACGCAGATTTTCTTTCTTCAATTGCAGAACCAGCAGGGTCTTGGGTACCTCTTCGGTGAGGAAACGGCTTAAGACCCATCCGAGTTTACCGCCGTAAGTCCTTACCTGGGACCAGTCCTTCTGATATTCCAGGATCTCAAGCTTTGTACCGGAGGTCAACATGACCACGATCTTATGTTCCGTACCAGGGCCGGTGCGCATGGTAATTTTGGTCACGCCGCTGACATAGATGTCTTTGGCAGACAGGGGGCCGGCCAGTCCCCAGACGAGCAGGCAGGTCAGAATTAGATATTTTGTCATCATTTTCATCTTGCGTCCCTCTTTTTTTTGAATTTTCATGAGGTATCCATTATCACTGGAAACGCCCAATATCAAGGGAAAAGCATAATAGCGGGAAAAGCGGGAAGAGCGAGAAGAGCGAGAGAAGCCAAAAGCGTAAAAAACAAAAAACGCAGCAAAACCAACTTGATGGTTTTGCTGCGTTTTTTTGGAAGGGAAAACCTTAGCTGACAATGGTTTTGGCGCGAACCCCTTTAAGATATTCGGCGCAGTACATGTCATTGCCCAACAGCATATCTGCAGTCTTAATGGTTGCCATGATGGCTGCATCCAGAGGATCAATGATGGCACTGTCCATGCCTGCCGTCATCATGAGGGCCACGAAGGTACGGTTGATAATACGGCGCTGGGGAAGGCCGTATGAGATATTGGAAAGTCCGCCGGTAATATGAACCGTGGGGTACTCTGCCTTGATTGCCCGGACCGCATCAAGCACCATCGTTCCTTTGGTGTTGTCCGTGCTGATGGGCTGAACCAGCGGATCGATATACACGGATTCAGGGGGCAACCCGATGGCTTCAAGTTCCTTGATCAGGGTCAGGGCTCTTTTGACAATATCATCGGATGATGAGGGCATTCCCGCATCATCCATGCAAAGGGCGATAATTTCACATGTTTTCCCCTCCAGAAACGGCATCATGGTATCAAACCTGTCTTTTTCAAGACTGATACTGTTCACCATTGGGGGCGATTTTACCAGGCCATAGGCCATTTCAAGCACGGCAGGATCCGGGCTGTCCAAACACAGCGGAAGATTCACCTCGGGCTGAATGGTCTGAATCAGCCATTGCATATCTTCTGTTTCACGCCCGATCCTGGCCCCTGCATTTACATCAATATAATGAGCCCCCGCAGCCTCTTGGCTGTGCACATCATTGATAATATAGTCTGCATCCCGGTCTGCAACCGCAGCCTGAACCAGTTTCCTCGATGTATTGATTCGCTCTCCGATAACTTTGAACATTGATAGCTTTCCTTTTATCCTAATCCTAATTTACAAATGATTTGGCTATTTTTGATGCGGAACCTGCGTCGGGAGCAAAGCCGTCAGCGCCGATCTCATCGGCAAAGCTCTGAGTAACCGGGGCGCCGCCGACCAAAATTTTCACCTGGTCCCGCAGGCCGCTTTCAACGATGGCATCCACAGTCTGTTTCATGGCAGGCATGGTGGTGGTGAGCAGGGCGGACAAACATACGATCTGCGCATTTTTCTCTTTAATTTGCGCCACAAAATCTTCCGGAGAAATATCAACGCCAAGATTGTGAACCAGCATACCGGCGCTTTCCATCATCATGGCCACAAGGTTTTTACCGATATCATGGAGATCCCCTTTCACCGTACCGATGATGACACAGGCGGTATCAGCGGTATCTCCTTCACCCAGCAGAGGTTTTAAAATACCTACACACTGTGCCATGGCCTGGGCCGCCATGAGCACTTCAGGAATAAACATATCCCCTTTTTCCATGCGTTCCCCCACAATATCCATCCCGGCAATCAATCCGTTGTTCAGAATATCGGCAGCAGGGGTGTCTTTTGCCAATTCATCATTTACCAGTTGAAGCAGTTTGTCCCCGTCACAGGATACAAGGGCCTGGGTCATTGCAGTAAAATCACTCATTGTGTTCTCCCATTAAATATTTGTTTTTAAATTACTTTACTGAGATTTCTTTTTTCCGGTTGGCAACCCACGCATTTAACTCCTGCTCAAGGCCTTCATCAAGGTCCGGTTTTTGATAAGCTTCCAATCTTTTTTGCAAAAGTTCTCCTGCCTGGTCCATGGCATCGGGTGCGCCTTTTTTCAGCCAGACGGCATGGGCATCCCGATTCCCCAGATTATGCTGGTACAGATCACGAAAATTTTTGAAAGTTGAGGGGTGGGTCAGATATTCCCCTTTGCTACCCATAGATAAAATGGTGTCCAGGGCCAGGGTTTCAGGATTAACTTCAATCTTTTTTCTGGATGCCAGGATATATTGACAGACCTCTTCATCCATAAGCCATTTTTCAATGCTTGTGGCAAGGTAAGAACTGAGCATGCCAAAGGAATGCAGAATATAGTCTGCCCCGCTGGCAATGGCATTGTTCAAACAGAGGGCACTTTCAGCCATGGCCTGACCGTCCGGAATATGGGAATCGCTCAATGCTCCGCCTGTTCTGCAGGGCACACCATAGAACTTTGCCAGTTGGGCCACCCCTTTGGACATGATCAATGTCTCAGGCGCCCCCAGACAGGAGGCTCCGTTTTTCATATACAGAGGGGCAGAGGTGCTGCCGTAGATCACCGGAGTACCGGAATTTACCAGCTGACTCAGCACGATTCCTGCCAGGAGTTCGGCATTGCCCAGCGCCAGGGCACCGGGTATGGACACAGGGGCAGAAGATCCCAGAAGCATCATATTGGTAATGGCCGCCGGCTGCCTGTGTTCGGCCAGAACCACCAGGGCATCGGCCTGATCCGGTGCAAACTTCAGCGGACTTAAGGGACTGATGATCCCAAGGGTGGAAGGTGCTTTAATAAGTCCCTCTTTACCGCCGAAGACCAGGGACAGCATTCCAAGGCAATCTTTCAACGTTTCTGCATCCTGTGTGCTCACGGTTGCGGCAATATCACAATAGGTCAGGTCATCCAGCATCATGTCCAGATGACTGGTCTCGGTGACCAGTTCATGGGGATGTACGGATTCATGGGCTGTCATCTGATTTAAGGGAGAGGTCTGAACCAGCTTGGCAATTTTCCTGTAATCTTCCACAGTGCCAAGACGCTGGGTCCGGTCCTTTTCTCCGATGTAGACGGATCCGCCGGTACCGCAGAGCACAGGGGCACCTTTGCCCAGTTCCAGGTCCTTCTCCGAATTTCTGGCACGGATGGTAAACTGTTCAGGTGCACTTTCAACTGCTGTTTTCACCTGTTCTTCAGTCATGAATATGGTGGAACCGTCCGTGGCAAATCCATTGGCTTGAAATATTTCCAGGACCTTTGGGCTGTCCATGACAACCCCCTGCTTTTCAAGAATCTGCATGGAGGCATCGTGGATTTGCTCGATACCTGCCTGGTCAAATGTATAATTATTTTTCAATTTAAAACCCTTTCGCTTGCTTTCTTCTGCTTGTGAACATAGACGGCCACGATACAGGACACCAGCAGCCCCAGAAGACTTAAGCCGGCCGAGGCTTCAAACAGAATCTGATACCCCTCGGCACCTTTATGGGTGTCGAGAATATTACCGGCCCAGGTATACATAAAGGCATCCGGTGCAAATCCGATTACCGATGCAAACCCGATGGCCGCACCGCTGATTCTGGCAGGAATTTTCAGATCCTCAATCAGGGTAAAGTAAATGCCCCTGATGGCGTACATAGCGGCAAACAGCAGGATAAACATGAAGATAAGTATCTGGGCCCAGGCCGTATCCACCGGTGCCATAAAGATAAACACCGTTGTGGCCGTCAAAAGAATATAGGAGACAAACAACACTTTGGGACGGGAACCGACCTTATCCCCGATGATACCGCCCACAGGCCCTGCCAGGAATTGACACCCGTAGGTCCAGAAGGTGGCCCAGAAGGCTGCAGATGCGGTGCTGACACCCATGACTTCTGTGAGATATGGGGTAAGGTAAGAGCCGATGGCCATGACCGAGTAACATGAGAACACAATAATGGCAATGGCCCAGACCAGGGGAGATTTTACGGTGGCAAAAATATCCTGGAGAATGGATTCGCTGGGTTCAAGCTCTTTTGAATCTTCAAAGAAAAACCAGGTCAGTGCAGCCCCTGCAATGGTGCCGGCGCTGATAAAATAGAGGCTTGTGGTCAGCCCGTCCTGTTCCGAGGCGAATTTGGCAAAAATGGCCACCACTATAAAACTGGCAATAGTCGACACAAGCCCCCTGATCCCTTCAAGCAGTCCAAAGAACTTCCCCTGTTCTTCGGCGCCTGCCATATCCTTTGTGGCACGGATAAAGGCGGCCCAGAATGTCAGGGTGGTACAAATCCCCCAAGCCCCGTGGATCAAAACCGTCATAAGATAGGAGGGATAGGTGGCAAAGTAGAAGCCTAAAAGCCCTGTGGCAAGATAGGAAAAAGAGAGCAGTTTTCTGGCCGAGATCCGGTCTGCCAACCAGCCGCCGGGCCAGTAGGTCACAAGGGCACAGATGCCGTAGGCGCTCATGGAAACCCCGAATGCCGTATGATCCAGCCCTAATGCCTTTTGAAGCGGATCGTAAAAGGTATAGCGGATATAGGGCAGAAGATAAATAAACCCCCCGCCCCAGGCCAGGATGCAAAGTCTTAAATATCGTGTTTTATCGTTCATGATTGCAGCTAACATATTAAATTTTATCCTTCTTGGTTGATGAGCTCTGCTTCACCTTGCTTTCTCAACTCTTGCAGATCTGCAATGATTGTATCAGAAAGTCGGTTGGGTTCATGGGTTTTTATTATATCGGCAACTTTTTCATCTGCCCGTTGTTCCAGGGATTTTCCGCCCTGCTCCTTCCAGGTTTCAAAGGAATCCTTGGTAAACAGACCAGGCTGCCAGGACTCTTTTCGCATGTGGTTCAACGTATGCTGCTGAGTGAGGAAATTACCGCCGGGGCCCACGGCATGGATCACATCCGTTGCCAGAGTTTCGGCACTCACCTCAATACCCTGGATAAAACGTTTGACCCAGGAAATAATTTCATCCCCAAGCACCATCATGGCGCAGGAACAGGCCATGCCCATATCCATGTATCCCACATCATGGATGATACTCACACCGGCCAGGGCCTGAACAACTGCATCTAAAGACGCTTCCGCCCCTGCCTGGGCATCAATCATTTTTGAATCCGTAGCACCTGCAAGTCCCCAGGTGGGCAGGCCGATACTTCTTGCAAGCTGGGCCTGGGCCGCCAGGGACAGGGACATTTCAGGACTGCTGATCATGGCGATACCGGTGCGCATATTGACGGCACCGAGACCTGAGGTCAGGAAACAGGGTGCCCCGCGTCTGCAGAGCTGGGCCAGTAAAATACCGAAAAAACTCTCAGCCGTGGCCAGGGCCAGGGAGCCGGCCAGAGTCACCGGAGATGTAAACCCTGTCAAATGGGCACCACAGGTAACCTGGGGCATGAGGCGAGAGGCGCAGACAAATATTCTTTCCACGACTTCATGGGGAAACTTCAGAGGAGAAATGGGCTCAGGATACGGTACCAGAAAAGGCTTTTGAGTCAACTCGTCTTTTCCGCCGGCAACCAGGGCCGCCATATCCAGAACCTTTTCAACCCCCTTGCTGGAATATCCGCAAAAGAAAATCGGTTTTGCCGTATTCTGAACAACGGTTTCAAACTCATATAACTCGGCAGACAGACCCGGAACGTCCTGGGCACTGCCGAACGGCATGACAAAATCCAGGTTATCCAGAGCATCGGCAGTCTGCGCACCCAGTGCAATATCAGCCAGGGTGGTGAGCCGGATATCTTTTTCCAGAGCATGGCGATTGTTGGGACTGGCCGTGGATGATCCAAAGTAGCTTTTCCGGCAGCTCAGATCAAGGGCAGGCTCCCCGTCCCGGTTATAAAGGGTAAATCCCTTTGGCACCTGCCGCAAGGCCTCTTCAATTAAGAATCTCGGCACTTTGACCTGATCGCCTTTCACATGGGCACCAGCCCCCTTTAAAAGGGACAAGGCCTTTTCATGATTTACCACGCAGCCTGTCCGCTCAAGGATGAGAAAGGCAGCCTGTTTGATCTCATGTATCTGATCATCAGTAATGGTTGTCAACTGTGGGGTTGTATGACTTGAATACCCTGAGTGCAGCATAAAACGTCTCCTATGGGTTTGGTTATCGTGTTTCTTCAGGATATAATTACAACAACCATGCCATAAGAGACTAAAAATATTTTACTATAAATAACAGATAGTTAGAGAAGCTATGAAAAGATTTGTTTCAAAAGTGCAAAATCAATTGCTTTATTTTAGCAAAACATTTTGCACTTTTGAAAAACAATTGAGAAACGTCATTTTTACCCGTGCAAGTTCAGAGTCGGCTAAACATTAGAATTTTGTTCCAAGTTCAAGGCGCAGAGAATTTTTAACCATAGACATACATGAAGTATTTCGAGGATTAAAAATTCTCTGCAACGAAGGAATTGGGCAAAAGTCTAATGTTTAGATCGCATCATTATATTCATATTCGTTACGGAGTCTTATTTTCACCCCCATCTGCTCATAGAGCCGAATCAATCCGTAACGGGTCCGGTCCAGAAAGACAAACTCAGGCGGAAAACTTTCCATGTGACGGCGAAGTTTCTGCATATTCCGTCCCAGTTTCTGGCCCTGGGCCATGAAATCAGGATTGGCCCCAAAATCAAAGTACTCCTGTCTGAACACCTGGTTAATCCAGGCCCCCATTTCCATGAACAGGGAAATCACCTCATCCCGGGTCGCGGCATCCAGGTCTTCGGGCATGAACTTCATCCGGACCAGAAGGGACCAATAGGCATCCCGGTCATTGGAACCGCCGATTTGAATCAACTCCTGATAGAGAGATACAAACGCAGGCCTCACAGCCCTGACACAGCCGAAATCCAGCAATCCGATGTCAAGGTTGTCCTGGATCAGAAAATTGCCCGGATTGGGATCGGCATGGATAAAGTTTAACTCATAAAATCCCCGGATAAAAATTTCATTCAGGGTCTGGGCGACCCTATTCCGGCTTTCCTGATCCGGCTTGGTATCAAGCCACTGACTGAGCACCTGTCCATCCATAAAGGACATGGTCAGAATCCGGTCTGTCGACAGGGTGTCTTCCGTTTGTGGAATCTTTACCCGGTCCATATTCAAATGGTCGCTGAAAAATTTTATATTCCTGGCTTCCAGTTCATAATCGGTTTCAGCCAGAAGTACCTCCCGGATTTCATCAAGCGCTGTTTTGATCAGATCATAATCAGCCATGGGCCGGACCAGGGTAGTGAGCATCTTTATATCATTGGCAATGGTCTTGCTCATATCCGGATACTGGACCTTTACGGCCAGGTCTTGTCCGTCTTTGGATCTTGCCCGGTGAACCTGGCCTAAGCTTGCCGCGGCAAAGGCTGTTGAATCGAATTTGTCGAACATCTCTTCAGGCGGGGCTCCCAACCCGTTGACGATGATCTTTCTGATCAGGGCGCGGTTGATGGGCGGCACCTGGAAGTAGGATTTTTCCAGTTCCTTTTGAAAGGATTCCGGAATGAGTTCCCGCTCAAAACTAAGCATCTGGGCAGCCTTAAGCGCAGTTCCCCTGAGCATGGCCAGTCCCTTAAACAAAATTCTTGCGTTGTCTGCATTTAGCTTTTCTTTGGATGCCTGTTGTTCGTCTTCGGACAGAAAGGGACGTTTCATCAGATATCGAACCTGGTTTCCCCCCATTTTGGCTGCCACACGTCCCGAGGACAGGGTCCGGCTCAACCGGCCGGTGGGGATATTAGTGTTCATCAGTCTTATCCATGAATTTGCGTTTGATACCGTGGAGAATATCCACCCGTTCCTTGACCAGATCCATCCGGGACAGGAGATGGTTCTTAAATAAAAAGATGCCCATATCAAAAATTTTGTTGCCGATCCCGGCCCTGATGGACGCCGATGCCAGGTCCATACTCTTGTCGATCAACAAGGTGGTGGCCTCAAACTGATCGGAATCATCCTTGAGCCAGTATAAAATGATTCCCACATAGTATTCCCAGAAAAACTGGACCGACAGTTCCAGAAAAACCTGGTCCTCAATCTCACCGGCCTCAATGGCCGCCTCGAAGATCTCCCTGATAACGGCCATAAATTTATCCCTGGACGGCCTGAGCCTGGCATAGTCCTGGCTCAGGGTAAAAAACGCGGTCTTGAATGTTTTTTCTAAAAATTCCCGGTCTGCCAGCAGAAGATCCAGTTTGGTTTCAAAGAAGGTCTGCAACTGCTCCTGAAAGGTATAGGTATGAAAATCCGGTATCTGCTTTAAGGCCTCGGTAACCTGATCAAACCGGTCTTCATAATAGGCATAGACAATGGCATCCTTAGTGGGAAAATAATTGTAAATCGTGGCATCCCCAAGCCCTGCCGTCCTGGCAATCTCCCGCATGGTGGCGGTTTTCAGATCCTTTGCAATTACCAGATCCACCAGGGCCGCGAGTATCTTATTTCGGTTTGCAAGTTTTTGTTTCTTACTGATCTTCATGGCGCCTCCTATTTAATAATAACAACCATATATAAATTATCACATTTGATGAATTTAAAGTATAGCGATTCTTCAAAACACACAAGTAAAAATTTGTAAAAAAGTCCTTCCCAATCCTTATAATCCGCGATATAAACGAAGAAACGATGTTCCATCTCCATGTTTTTTATTATGCTCTTTTATTTTAGTTTAGGTTAACTGTCTTTTCGGCAGCCCATATCAACCCCTAAAAAGGAGGCCCCTTATGACGGATCAATCGAATTACTCGGATCAAGCCTGGAAAACCGCCCTTTGGCCTGAAGGTGTGGCGCACGATGTTACGGATTATAACTTTCCTATCTTTAAATTCCTGGACGATTCAGCACGCGATTATCCGAATAAAGAGTTTACGATATTTAACGGGGCCTCAAAAACCTTTACCCAGGTCAAAGATACGGCAGACCGAATTGCCTTTTTCCTGGTGCAAAAGGGTATCGGCAAGGGGGATAAGGTGGCCATCTTCCTGCCCAACCTCCCCCATTTCCCTGAAATTTTATTCGGCATCCTAAAGGCAGGGGCTGTGGCGGTCAACTGCAATCCGGTCTATACTCCGGCGGAACTGAACCTTCAGCTGAAAGACTCCGTTTCTAAAATGGTCTTCTGCATGGATCATCCCCAATTCTACCCCAATACGGTAAAAGCCATTGAAAATACCCAGGTGGAAACGGTGGTGATCTGTAATATCAAAAGCTATCTGCCCAAGTTGAAGGGTTTATTAGGTGGGCTTTTGGGTAAAATACCAAAGGCGGACAGCCACCAGCCCGGCCATATCATGTTTGACGATATGGTTGCCCAGTCTAAACCTGCACCGCCTAAGATAGAAATTGATCCTGAACACGATACCGCCATCATGCTGTACACCGGTGGTACCACCGGTGTTCCCAAAGGCGCGGAACTCACGCATACTAATTTCACCTATGATGTCACTGCCGGATTTGAGTATATCCGCCTCTCCCATGGAGAAGGCAAACCGCCTGAACAATTATATAAGGGCGGGTTTCATACCTACCTTGGGGTATTGCCCTGGTACCACAGCTTCGGAATCACCGTGGCCCTGCTGTCCGCCGCAGGATCGGGCAGCAGTCTTGTCTGTGTTCCGGATCCCAGAGCGGGCAATCCACCGTTCACGGAGGTGCTTAAAGCCGTTCAGAATTACAAACCTACCATCATGCCTGCGGTCCCCACCATTTTTGTGGCCTTTACCAACCATGCCCTGCTGGATAGCTTTGATCTGTCCTCTCTCATGGGCTGTTTTTCTGGCGGCGCCCCCTTACCGCCCGAAGTCTGCCGCCAGTTTGAAGAAAAAACAGGGGCGATTATTTTTGAAGGCTACGGCCTGACTGAAACGTCTCCTGTTGTCTCTGTGAATCCCACCAATCGGAAGGGACGTAAGATCGGCTCCATAGGCTTTCCTCTGCCCGGCACGGATGTCAAAATTTTGAATCTGGAAGATCCCAGTATCGAACTGCCCCAGGGTGAGGACGGCGAGGTGGCTGCCTGCGGCCCCCAGGTCATGAAAGGCTATTGGAAACGACCGGATGCCAATGAAGAGGTATTTGTTAAAATTGACGGTAAACGGTATTTTCTCACCGGTGACATCGGGCATGTTGATGATGAGGGATACATCCTGATCACGGACCGGAAAAAAGACATGATTATTGTGGGCGGTTTCAACGTCTATCCCAGGGATGTGGAAGACATCCTCTATACCAATCCCAAGGTAGAACTCTGCGCCGTGGTCGGGGTGCCGGACGCAAAGAGCGGGGAATCGGTAAAAGCCTATATTAAGCTCAAGGACGGAGAATCTGCCACAGAAGAAGAATTCACGGCCTTTTGCAAGGAAAACATGGCCGGATACAAACGGCCCCGCGCCATAGAATTCAGGGATGAAATTCCGATTTCCAATATCGGCAAGGTGCTTCGCCGGGTGCTCAGAGACGAGGAGACCTCTGAGGAAACCTCTGAGTAGACTATTTAGTCAACCTCACAAGATTCGCCGACAATCAGCTTAACCGCTTCAGACGCCAGGGTCAGGCCAAAACAGCCTGGAACCCAGGCAATGGTGCCGATGGGGGGGCGGGCACGTCCGTGCCCCTCCAGAGCATCCCCGGCATCCTCTTCCTTAAACGGCTGTTTGTTCAACGGCTTTTCAATAGAATAGACGCTGGTCACTCCCTGAGCAAGCCCCCTGCGCCGCAGCCGCTGGCGGACCATTCGCGCCAGGGGACAGACTGAAGAGTCAAACAGATCTCCGGTCCGTATCATGGACACATCGGTTCGCCCCCCTGCCCCCATGGAAGAGACCAGGCCCAACCCCATGTTTTTTGCTCCGAAGATAAGGTTTACCTTGGAATTCAGGCCGTCAATGGCATCCACCACCACATCCAGATCATCACTCAAAAGATCGGTAAGACTCTCGGCATTGACAAAAGAGGAGTGAACCTCCACCTGACATCCGGGATTGATATCACGGACGCGATCTCTTGCCAGAGTTGCCTTTTCCTTTCCCACTGTCGAGTTCAGGGCAAAGAGCTGACGGTTGATATTCGAGGCATCCACCCGGTCAAAATCCACCAGCCGCAGGTATCCCACTCCGGACCTGGCCAGGGCTTCCGTGGCAAAAGACCCCACCGCCCCAAGGCCGAATACCGCCACCCGTGCCCCTTTTATTTTTTCCATGGCTTTCGGGCCCATCAATTGTTCTATTCTGGCAAACTGGTTCATCTGTCCTGATTATCCTTTTTCCAATAACGGATTAAACAATTTCAGCCCGTTAATATACCCGTGTTCGGCCAATTCTTCAAATCCTATTCCCCGGCGCTCGGCAGCAATCTTCACAATGGCAGGCACAAACCCGGGTTCATTAAGCCGGCCTGCATAATTTCCCCCGTCATCCAGCGTAGGAAAAATATCAGGGGTATCGGTTTCAAAAAGAATCCGGTCCAAAGACACGGCATTCAATGCCCGGACCGTTTTCTTTGCATTATACCGGGTCACGGACCCGGAAAATGAAATGTAAAGGTTATAGGGCACCAACACGCGCACCAGATCCGCTGATCCTGAATAGGAATGGACAAGCCCGCCGGCCCTCAAAGGTCCATGTTGTTTTAAAATATGGATAAAAACATCCCAGGCTTTCCTGATATGGATATTGATGGGCCGGTTCAAATCGTCTGCCAGGGCCAGATGGGCCTTAAACACACTGATCTGAAGATCCCGGTCCGCCCCGCGGGCCATAAAGTCCAGCCCGGTCTCACCGATTCCGGACGGCATTTTCTCCAGCCACTCTCCCAGATTCGTTTCCCAGTCACAGCTTAACGTATCCAGAAACCAGGGATGGACGCCGAAACAGGGCAGCACGGAATTATATTGCTCCGAAAGCTTTCGTGTGCCCTCAAAATTCTCCTCCATGGTGGCGCAGGTCACCAAGAACCTCAGGCCGGCCGACTCAGCCCGGTTAATGATACAGGGAATATCGTCTATAATCCTGTGATCGTGAAGATGGGTATGCACATCAATAAAATTCATGGACGGTTCCGTTTTCCCTAAACACCGGCGTCAAATTTGTCCGGCTGTGGATTTCCATAGGCCAGCCAGTCCTTGCCGAATACATTTGTCTGCGCCCTTGCAAATTCTCCGGCCTTTGCCCCATCAAAGCCCTGGCCTGGGAGCCCGGAATCCGACCGGACCGCAAGGACAGTCAGAGGCGGCAATTTCTCCTTCATGCAAAAGTCTTGAATGGGATCCAAATACTTTCCTATACCTATGGCAGGTACCCCTGTCAATTTTGACAATTGCCCGTAGGTGATCGTCTGCCTGTTTCTTGCGGCCCAGGCAAGAACACTCCAGATCTGGCAGGCCCGTTCTGCTTTTTTCATAACGCCCCCTTTTACAATTGATTATTTTTGCATTTCCTACAGTGATGAAGAGATACAGAATTTCTGAGAATATGACCGAGTAACTATTTTAACACAGACGACATAATCGCTTCACAATCTCTACCCCCATAGAATATATTCAGAATCCTAACCACCTGTTGCTCCTCATCAACAACAAAAGCAACAATGGTCTTTTTATTCAGGGGATAGATTCTTAAACATTTCATTAAGTCGTTGCGTTGCTGTCCTCTTAGAGGCGCATTTTCTAATTTCTGACATTTGAGCCTAAGCTTTTCAATGAATGCCCAAGCTCTTTCGGGAAAGCCACTTTGCGCCGCATTATATTCATAGATATATTCAAGATCTTTGATTGCATCCGGAATCAAATAGACTTTATATGTTTCTATTATACTTCTTTCTTTACCCGTTGTTCATGTAGTTCCTCTATAGTTTTAAAGGCTGCATTAAACGGCACCGGTTCACCGCTTTGATCTGAATGAGCCAGACGTTCACGGATTAAAGAAATTCTTACTTTGTGCTCTTCTTCTCTCTTCTGCCATAGCCTCATGGCTTCCCTTATTAATTCGCTCGTTGAGCCATAGGAGCCTGAGCTAACCTCTTTTTTGATAGCGGCCAGCATATCGGGCGGTAAAGTGATTGTGATTCTTTCAGCTTTTTCCTGTTGCATTTATAATCCTCCGTCAAAGTATGATTTAATCATACTTTTTTACAAAACAAGGGTCAACATTCACTTTAAAAAAAATTATCCAGTTAGCTCACTGGCCGTAATAACCCGGCCCACGCCACTGTCCAGACAGTTGTCCCCAAAGAGCTCCGCCAAGATCAAACCGGCCTCGGTACCGGTACAATGGGAGGGCGCCACATAACGGACGCCAAGGTCCTTGAGTTTTTGGACGGTTTTCCGGATTTTTGAATTCATATGCCTGAAACAATGGAATCCCCCCATGACCAACAGCAGTTCCTCCCCTGTAATCTGTATGGCCCTTTCTGCCATATCTGCCACCCCGGGATGAGCGCATCCGGTGATGAGAATGCTGCCCTGATCAGTCAGGATAATGAGACCGTGCTCATTTTTTAACAGGCTTTTCATTTCTCCGGTAGAAATACAGTTCCGGGTAATCCTGCATGGCCCGGTAACTTTCCTGACAATGGCACCTGTTTGTTCAAAGGCCCTGGTATGGATTGAGGAAAAGGTGTGGACAACGGAAACACCGGGATTTTTGCACTGCTTAAGACATGCCTGCGCACCGCCGACATGATCGTCATGATCATGGGAAATCATAAGTTCCTCCACCTGCCTCGGATCTACCCCCAATATTTTCATATTGGACATAAGGGTATCGCCAAACTCACCCGCATCAAAAAGAACGGTTTTATCCAGCCCCTGAATCAGACAGGAAAATCCCCAACCGGCCTTCAGTCCCTTTTTATAATGCATATTGTCGTAAACCACGGTGAGTTTGATTTTCCCAAGATCAGCCTTCTGAACCCCGTCCATGACCCGGGCCACACTCTCCGGATCCAGAGTCTGGTCAGAACACCCGGCCAAAGCACTGCCAAGACACAGGGAACCGGCCACGCCCACCACCAGACGTCCTGTTTTCTCAATGGCCTCCCGCCGTGTTATTTTATCCATCTGATTTCCTTTTTCATAAAGCAGCCCCCCCTCTGAACGACCTATTTGGATGGTATGATTATAATCGAATACCCTGTTTATTATAAAGACTCAACAGATTGTCTCCTGTATGCTACAGACGTCCTCTATTATTTATAACGATATTGCCTACACTTTCCATGTAAGAACAAATGACCATTTCATTTTGCCCCCAATTTAGGGTATAAGAAATGGAACGTAAAAATTCAATTTTCGTAATCAGTATTACGGCTCAATGCAATTATTCAATAGAAATGAATCTATTCAAGGAGAATACAAAAATGGAAAATGAACTTGGCCAAAGCACATACAAAAAAATAGGGATCGCAGCAGCAACTCTTTTCACACTCATGATGGTCTCATTTTTTGTGTTCGTTTTTTATGATTCTACAACGCCCAAAGATCACACCACCGTCGATGAACCTGCAGAACATACGCAGGTAGAGGATCATACCACACCTGAAGATCATGCTGCCACAACCGAACCTGCAGAACACGCACCGGCCGACGATCACGGGGCTGAAAAAGAATAATAAACCGACCCTCACGCCTCTATGCTCTTTCTATCTGAATCAGCTTAGGATCGGCTCCAAAATTACTTGATCTTTTGTTTTCAAAATACCCATTTAAGGGGTTTTGGAAATAAGTTTCTGCCCTTCAGGGTATTTAGATCAAGTTATTTTGTAACGATTCCTTAGGGGCGTTTCCCAATTTTTTCTATGTTGCCTCGGTTCCTACAAACGCCCCTCTATTTAAGGGAGTGAAACCAATGCCATCTAAATCAAATACAAATTTTTTATATGTGCTGAACGGGGTTATAATGGGAATGGCTGTTGCGCAAATCATCTCTTATGTTTCCATCTGTTTGAATCCAACCAGGGTAACCATGGGGACAAAACTGGATAGCTCCACATATTCATCATCCCTGTGTGCATTGGCACTGACAATCCACATGCGTCGATAGTAGGGGTGCCGAGGGCAGCGATGAAATTACCGTCGAAACAACCGCCTGTGGATAGGAAACAGCGCTTAATCCCTATCCATTACGCGATCAATGGCTTCAGCGATACCGGCACGGGATATAGGTTTTCTGACATAGGCGGCAATTCCGGCGCGGTCTGCCGTCATTTCGTCAATACGGCCACTGTGCCCGGAGCAGATGATCACGGGAATTTCCGGCCTGAGCGTTTTAACCTTTTCCGTTAACACCAATCCGTTCATCTTGGGCATGGTAAAATCCGAAATCACCAGATCAAACCGGGCCGGATTCCGGCTGAATGATGCCAACGCTTTTTCCGGACAGGTTTGCGCCTCCACACTGAATCCCAGGCGCTCAAGATTACGGGTCATAATATTGACAATGGGATTTTCGTCATCCACCAGAAGAATATGGGCGGCACGGCCATGGACCCTGTCCGGACCTGCATCTTCGAACTGGACGGCAAGGGGGCGGGCATTAACAACAGGAAAAAACACGGTAAAGCAGGTGCCTTTACCGGAATCACTGTCCACAAGGATATGGGCATTGTGGCTGCGGACAATGCCATGAACCACGGAAAGCCCCATACCGGTTCCTTTACCCACCTCTTTGGTGGTAAAATAAGGATCAAAAATCTTCTCCCGGATTTCAGGCTCAATACCGGAACCTGAATCTTTTACAGACAGGGCCAAATATTCCCCCGGTGCCACCCCCCGGATGGTTTCATCTGTCTCTTTAACCATCTGACAATTTTCCACACATACCTCAATGGTCCCTCCGGTTTCCCACATGGCATGAGCCGCATTGGTACATAAATTGATCATCACCTGATGAATCTGGGTGGCATCTGCAAGGATGGCAGGCGCAGATTTGGGAAGAGTCTCTTTAATCACAACACTGGAAGGGATGGAGGACCGGATCAGCGTTAACGACTCCCGCACCACGAGGGTCAGATCAAGCGGTGTTTGCTCAAGCTTGGTTTTCCTTGTAAAACTAAGCAATTGACGCACCACATCCTTGGCCCTGAAGCTGGCGGTTTTTATCTCTTTGATATGACCGCATACCGGGCTCCACTCCGGTGTGTCGTCCAGGGCCAGTTCGGCATTGCCGATGATAATCCCCAGAATATTGTTGAAATCATGGGCCACACCACCTGCCAGAGTACCGATGGACTCCATCTTATGGGCCTGGCGAAGCTCATCTTCCATCTGTTTAAGATCCGTTATATCCGTGGCAATCTGAAGCTTGACCATTCTGCCGTCAGTCCACTC
>PIVQ01000603.1 GCA_003354055.1 Desulfobacteraceae bacterium
GTTTCCCGGGGGGAGGCTGAGGCTTATGCCGGCAACCGTGCCGTTGCACTTTACCTGATCGGAAAAGAGGTGATAACCAATCTGCAAATACATGGCAGGCTGGAGAAACCCGGTTCCATCCTTGCCGTTGGCACACGCAAGGACTGGCCCATTCTAAGGGATATCCTGCAAAAGGTGCTTGATGATATCTCCCCGGAAGAAAAAAGAGCCATCATCAGTCAGTGGGTTGCACCGGAGAAAAAGCAGCCTCCGGTCTCTCTTATCACGCTGACACCGGAGGAAAAATTATGGCTTAAAGCCCGTCCCGTAATCACAGTTTCCAGTGAGGTGGACTGGCCCCCGTTTGACTTTGTTGACAACCGGGAATCCAAGGGCATATCCATTGATTATCTAAGACTTTTAGCCGCAAAGCTGGGGGTAAACTTACACTTCGTCCAGGGAACATGGGCTGAACTTCTGGAAAAATTCAAACAAAAAGAGATTGATATTTTGCATCCGGGTATGATGACGGATGAACGAAAAGCCTTTAGCAACTTTCTTGCTCCCCATATCCGGCTCAGCAATGTCATGATTGTCCGGGATACCGATCTTACCACAGGCAATATGGAAGATCTGAACGGCAGAGTTGTTGCCGTTATCAAAGATTGGGAAAATCATAAAATCATGGAACAAAAATATCCCGGAATTCGGTTTTTCATGGCCAAAAGCCCTCTGGATGCCCTGAAGGCCGTCTCCCAGGGCCAGGCAGATGCCTATATAGACAATCCGTTCGTTGCTGAATACCTGATCAAAAAATATTTTCTCGGCAATGTTAAAATACTCCATGATCTTAACCTGCCTGAATTCGGGGTAATGGAACTGCATGGCATGACGCACAAAAACTCGCCCATGCTGTACTCTCTTTTACGAAAAGCGCAAAATGCTGTTTCGCCGATGGATATGGAAACTATTTATACGAAATGGGGGGTAAGCTTTACAAAAAAAACACCCAAAATCGTATTGACCGCGGAGGAGCGCCAATGGCTAAAGGAGCACCCGGTCATCCGTACTGCCATAGACCCGGACTGGGCGCCCGTAGAGTTTATAGATGAAAAGGGCGACTTTCAGGGGATCTCCTCAGACTATGTCAAACAACTGGAAGAGATGCTTGGTGTTGAGTTTGAAATAACCGGGAATCTTTCCCGGCTTCAGGCATTGGCAGCATTTAAAAAGGGGGATATAGATTTCTTTACCTCATTGCGGCACACACCTAAGCGGGAAAAAAACATTGACTTTACGGATGTTTACACCAATTTCCCCATTGCTATCTTTACAGGGCCGAAAGTCCCGTACATTGGCAGTATGGAAGAACTGAACGGCCACAGGGTAGGTGTCATCGAAGGCTCTGCAGTCCAGGAACTGCTGGCTGCAAATCATCCGCTGATCCAATTGGTTTTCGTTCAAAATACGATTGAGGCACTGAAAAGCCTGTCAACATCCAAGATCCATGCATTCATAGGTAATACGCTTGTGACCGGTTATTACATCGGCCAGCTCGGGTATACCCACATCAAGGTTGTGGGGGAGACGCCTTACCGATACGAACAGAGCATGGGAGTGCGCAAGGACTGGCCTGTTTTCACCAGTATTTTAAACAAGGCTCTGGCCGGTATCTTAGCGCCGGAACGTAATGCCATCTATAATCAGTGGATCAGCGTCCGGTATGAAAAAGGCTTTGATTATTCCCTGCTTTGGAAGGTGCTTATCCCCGTGGTATTTGGTGTTGTTTTCTTAGGTTACTGGAACCGCCGCCTCACAAAAGAGGTGATCAAGCGCCAAAAAGCCGAAGAAAAAGCTGAAGCTGCAACACTGGCTAAAAGCCAGTTCCTTGCCAGCATGAGCCATGAAATCCGTACGCCCATGAATGCCATTATCGGCATGAGTCATCTTGCCCTGCAAACTGAATTGACAGCCAAGCAATACGATTACATCAATAAAACAAACTCCTCTGCCCATTCGCTTTTAGGGATAATCAACGATATTCTGGATTTTTCAAAAATTGAGGCAGGCAAACTTGACATGGAAATCATTGATTTTTCCTTTGACGATGTTCTTAATACCCTTGCCAATATCATAAGTTTCAAAGCTGAGGAAAAAGGACTGGAAGTCCATTTCAAAATTTCTCCCAAGGTTCCGAACCACTTGATCGGTGATCCTTCAAGGTTACGTCAGATCCTGATTAACTTTGTCAATAATGCCATAAAATTCACGGCTGCCGGTGATATAGTCATCTCTGCCGAAGTGGTGTCCAAGAAGGACAACAAAATAACCCTGCAGATCTCTGTTCAGGATACCGGTATCGGTCTGAGCCAAGAACAGATGGGCAGGCTCTTTAAGTCGTTCAGCCAGGCAGACGGATCCACTACCCGCAAATACGGCGGCACCGGACTGGGGCTGGTAATTTGTAAGCATCTGGTGGAGATGATGGACGGAAGAGTTTGGGTCGAAAGTGAGCCTGATCAAGGAAGCACTTTTTCTTTTACGGCTGTTTTTGGATGCCGGTCGGAATCCCAGGATGATATAAAAGTTTTACCGGCCCTGGATATTCAAGGGTTGAAAGCCCTGGTTATTGATGACAGCCCAACTGCAAGGGATATTCTTACCAGGCATCTGGAAGCTTTCTCCTGTCGCGCAACTTCCGTGGGCAGCGGCAAAGAGGGGCTTTTTGCATTGGAAAATGCACCGGACCATGATCCGTATAAACTTGTACTGGTTGACTGGAAAATGCCCGGCATGAACGGCATTGAAACCTCCATCCGGATTAAGGCGGCTTCCGGACTTTCTCATATTCCTCAAATACTGATGGTAAGTGCCTATGACCGGGAAGAAATCATGCAGCAGGCACAGAATGTCGGACTTGCGGAGTTTTTAGTCAAGCCGGTGAACAGATCAACGCTTTTTGATGCCGTCATGGACTGTTTCGGCCATGAGGTAAGCAGGAAAAACTATGTGTTCAGGAGAGGACAGGCTGAAATTGAAGCCTTTCAAAAAATCAGCGGCGCTAAAGTACTTCTGGTGGAAGATAATGAAATCAACCGGGAGGTGGCAACAGAGCTGCTTGAAAAAGTGGGTGTTGGGGTAACATGGGCCAATGACGGCCAAAAGGGTGTAAAGGCAGTTGCCAAAGAGGACTTTGATCTGATATTTATGGATATTCAAATGCCGGAAATGGATGGCCTTGAAGCCACAAAAATTATTCGGACAATGGATGGTAAGAATATTGATACGCTTCCTATCGTTGCCATGACAGCCCATGCCATGGCCGGAGACAAGGAAAAATCCATCAAGGCCGGGATGAATGATCACATCACCAAACCCTTGGATCCGGACGAGCTTTACCGTACACTGCTTAGATGGATTGGGCATAGAAATAGAAAACTCAAGAGCGTACCACCACCTGTTGATACACCCGAGGAGCAAATGACGATCCCCGATCTGCCGGGTATCTCAACCAAAGACGGCCTTTACCGGGTGGGTGGAAATACCGGTCTATATAGGAAACTTCTTTTTAAATTTTACCGGAATCATCATGATGTGACTGCTCGAATCCGTAAGGCGCTTATTGAAAAAGAGATGGTCCTTGCAAAACGGTTGCTCCACACAGTCAAAGGGGTTGCAGGGAATATCGGCGCCAAAGAACTTGATAAAACAGCTGCAAAACTGGAGGAGGCCATCCGGCAAAACAAGGCTGAACAGATTGAGGGTTTGCTAATGGATTTTGACGGCGTCCTTTTAACAATAATGACCGGAATACAGCCTTTACTTGAAGAAAAAGAGGCGGAAAAGGCACTGGAATTTGAGAAACAAGGCACCAGCCAGGAACTTTTTCAACTGATTATGGAATTAGAGCCTTTTATCAAAACTCTGAGACCCCAGCAGAGTAAAGAGGTTTTGGCACAAATCGCAGCCTATGCCTGGCCTGAACTATACCAGAGTGAAATTAAGGAACTAAACCGATTGATTGGCAAGTACAAGTTCAAGGATGCTGAAAAAATCATTGTTGCGCTGCTGAAAAAATTAAAACTCTCCGGAGATTGAAAGATGACTGATCTGCAAAAAAGTAAAATTTTAATAGTGGATGATACGGAATCCCATATTGATCTTCTGGTTGAAACCTTAGGATTAGACTATGATGTCTGTGTTGCGACAGATGGTGAATCTGCGTTAAAAAGTATTGAACGGGAAAGACCGGATCTCATTTTGCTGGATATAATGATGCCCGGTATGGACGGCTATGAGGTCTGCAGAAGGGTGAAGGAAATTGAAAACGGCCGGGACATCCCTGTTATTTTTGTTACCGTAAAAGGAGAAGAGCAGGACGAAGAAAAAGGGTTTCGCTTCGGAGGGGTGGATTACATTTCCAAACCTTTTTCACCGCCAATTGTAAAGGCCAGGATTGCTACCCACCTGAAGCTGAAAAAACAGCGTGATCAGCTTAAAAACAGTATCTCTCTTTTGCAGCATAAGACGGAAATTTTGCAGCATAAAGCAGATGTCGGTATTCAAGCCGGGGGATTG
>PIVQ01000604.1 GCA_003354055.1 Desulfobacteraceae bacterium
TATATCGAACTTGCTTTCGAACAGACTGAAGTGCCAAACCTTGTAACTGCAGTACTGGCCGATTACCGGGGCTTTGACACTATGTTTGAAACTGCGGTTGTCTTCTGTGCAGGGCTTGCCTGTTTTCTGCTGCTCAGGGATTATCGGCCCAAAAAAGACCACTATTACCGGCATGTCCCCACAGGGGTCGTTCTCCATGTTAAGGATTCTGCCAAACAGATAGAGGTGGGAAAAGAGTTTGAAGACATGGATAAGGATTGGGTACCGTCCGATACAATTATGAAAACGGTATGCCGGATTCTGGTTCCCTTTATTCAGATCTATGCCCTTTATGTTGTTGCCCATGGCGATTTCTCTCCGGGCGGCGGGTTTCAGGGCGGGGTTATATTCGGATCCAGTCTGATTCTCCTGGCCATCTCATATAATTTAAAGACCCTTATGAAACGGGTTAGTGAAAAATTCTTAGGTATTTTTTCAGCTATGGGTGTCCTGGTGTATGTGGGTATCGGTGTCTTTGCCATGGTGCTGGGCGGCAATTTCCTGGACTATTCCAAGTATGCCCCAATTTTTGGTGAACACCATATCAGAGCCCTGGGTATGCTGGGGGTTGAAATTGGAGTAGGCATGGCTGTTACCGCGGTCATGGTCATCATTTATATCAATATCGTCTCCGTAGGCAGACATGACGAAGGATTATAGGAGGCGCATATGGAAGACTTATTAGCCCTGATCGTGGCAAAGTACAATTACTGGCTCTATATCATCCTCATGATGATCGGGCTCTATGCCATGATTGCAAAAAACAATCTGATTAAAAAACTGGTGGGCATGAATATATTTCAGACCGCCATTATTCTATTCTATGTCTCCATCGGATACAAACGGGGGGCGACCATCCCAATTATTATGGGGGACGGCCACGGTGCAGGGGATGCCATTATCAAGGCGGCCGATTATATCAACCCTCTGCCCCACGTACTCATGCTCACCGCCATTGTCGTATCTGTTGCCACATTCGGTGTGGCCATGGCCCTGTGTGTGATGATATACCAGCGGTACCAGACCCTGGAAGAAGATGAACTCAGAATGCGCTTATCGGAAAAATAAATCATGAACAATTATCCAGCTATTGTTGTTATTGCCCCGTTGTTAGGGGCCTTTTTTGCAGGGATCTCCGCATGGGTAGAGGACAGGTTTACCTTGCCCATTGCTCTGACCGCACTTGGCATTTCCACAGCCGCTGCCGTTAATGACATGTTTGTGGTGCTCACCCAAGGTCCCATCCAATATAGGATGGCCGGTTGGGCGCCTCCCATGGGTATTGAGTATCGCATTGATGCCCTGAACGCCATGGTCATGCTTCTGATAACCGCCATTGCATTTCTCAACCTTGTGGCAAGTTATCGGAATGTCCAGAAAGATACCCCGGACCGGGCAGGCTCCTTTTACATCATGTACATGCTCTTTGTGGTAGGCCTGCTTGGCGTTGTGGCCACCGGTGACCTTTTCAACCTTTACGTACTCATCGAGATCACTTCCTTGAGTTCCTATACCATGATCGCCTTGGGTGACAAGGACAGGGGACCGCTTGCCGCACTGAACTATGTTTTTATCGGTGTTATCGGTGCCTCCTTCTACCTTCTGGGTGTGGGATACATTTATATTGTAACCGGATCCCTGAATATGGCGGATGTGGCTTCCATGATGCCGGCAATGCAGGAGTCTTCTTCATTATTGGTTGCCTTTATCCTCTGCATCATCGGGGTGTGGATCAAGATGGCCCTGTTTCCGCTTCATGTCTGGCTACCCAATGCTTATGCCTATGCACCGGTCGGATTTGCCAGGATTGTGGCACCGCTTATGACCAAAGTCATGGTCTATGTCATGATAAGGCTGATGATTACGGTATTCGGCCTGGATTATATTTTCAATACCCTGAACTTGGCCGAAGGCGTCGTCTGGATGGGAACTTTTGCCATTCTGGCCGGCGGCATCATGGCTCTGTCCCAGAAAAATTTAAAGAAAATGCTGACCTACATTATTGTCTGTGAAATCGGCTATATGGTCGGCGGAGCCTGGCTTGGTAATGAACTTGGCATGACCGGCGCCATTCTCCATATATTGAATGATGCCATCATGACCTTTGCCCTGTTCCTGGCCGTGGGAAATATGGTGTATAAACTGGACCGGGTGGATTTGACCGACCTTAAGGGGTTGTTCGGCAAGATGCCCTGGACCATGACCGGTTTTGTTCTGGCTGCCTTCAGCATTGTCGGGGTTCCGCCCACCTGTGGTTTCTTCAGTAAATGGTATCTTATTCTGGGGGCATTTGAGGCAGGCGCCTACCACTTTGCCGGCGCTCTGCTGGTTTCTTCCCTGATCTGTGCCGTTCTCTTTTTCAAGGTATTCGAGATCTGCTTTTTCGAACCCATGTCAGAAGGTCACGGGCATGACGGACACGGAGAGCACGGCCACGGGCCTGCTGCCGTGGTTATGGAAGAGGCGCCTGTATCATCTCTGGTGGTCTTAGGCTTGGTCAGCATCTCATTGATCGTGGTTGGAGTCTACTCCGGTACAATTGTGGATACGGTTATCCTGCCGTTCCTGCGATGAATCGTTGAAGGATTCGCTGAATTTAAAACCAATTTACCCGATTTAAAAATATTAAGATTAAGATAAAGGCAAAGGAATAAATGGAACTCATTACGTCAATAAAACCTCTTCTGGCTGTTCTGGTCTCACTGCTGGTGATTCCGGTTTTGGTGTCGTCATCGAACAAGCCCAATGTCCGGGAATCCTGGACATTTATAGCCGGTACCATAACGTTCTTGATTGTGGCCTCTATGCTGCCTATGGTCCTGGATGGAAACCAGGTGGTCCTGACCCTGTTCAAAATCGCCCCGGGTGCGGATATTGCCTTTCGGGTGGATGCCTTAGGCATGCTCTTTGCCCTGGTGGCCTCATCCCTGTATATTATCACCGCCATGTACTCCATCGGGTATATGCGGGGCCTGAACGAACACGGACAGACCCGATTTGTCTCCTATTTTGCCCTGGCCATCTCTGCAACAATAGGTGCGGCATTTTCAGCAAACCTGCTTACCCTTTACCTGTTCTACGAGATCCTCTCCCTGGCTACCTATCCCCTGGTTACACATCACCAGGATGCCAAATCCAGGGTCTCGGGCAGAAGGTATCTGACATTTATCTTAGGTACCTCCATCGGTCTGGTATTGCCGGCAATGATCTGGTGTTACCATGTTACAGGCACACTTGAATTTTCCGGGGCAGGCATTTTTACAGGCCAATTGTCCAAACCCTCTGCCACCGTTCTGCTGCTCATGTTTGTATTCGGGTTTGCCAAAGCAGGCATCATGCCCTTTCACTCCTGGCTGCCCGCAGCCATGGTCGCGCCCACACCTGTATCAGCTCTGCTCCATGCCGTGGCTGTTGTAAAGGTCGGGGTCTTTTCCATTGTTCGGGTAATCACAGGTATCTTCGGTATTGAATTTCTGGCCTCGTTTGATCTGGGGGCCGTAGTGGCTGGAATTGCCTCGGTCACCATCCTGGTCAGTTCGGCCATTGCCCTGTCCCAGGATGAGTTCAAACGTAGGCTGGCCTATTCCACAATCGGACAGTTGTCTTACATTGTATTGGGCGCCGCTTTGCTGAGCCCAAAAGGGGTGACCGGTGGCATGCTACATATTGCCATGCATGCCTTTGGTAAGATCACCCTGTTTTTCTGCGCCGGTGCTATTTTTGTAGCCACGGGCAAGAAATATCTCAGCGAGATGGTGGGAATCGGGTATAGGATGCCCGTGACCATGACAGCGTTCCTTATCGGTGCCATGTCCATTATCGGTCTGCCCCCCACAGGGGGATTTATCTCCAAATGGTACCTGGTGCTCGGCACCCTTGAAGGGGATCAGACGGTCATGCTCTTTGTGCTGCTGACATCCTCTTTGCTCAATGCTGCCTATTTTATGCCCATATTTTACAAGGCCTTTTTCTGTACACCCGAAGAGGCCATGTTTGAACGTAAGGTTGATGAAGCGCCCATGATGTGCGTGGTCCCACTGGTGATCACGGCATTGATTTCCTTTGTGCTCTTTTTTGCGCCCCAGCCGTTTTTAAACCTGGCAGCACTGGCTGCCAAAGGATTTATCGGAGGTTAAAGAATGAAAAAAGATAAACATGAAGAACTCATGGAATTAAAACACGATGCTATTCCCGGTTACAGACCCGTATTTTTAGTGGTTTTTGTGGTCAGTTGTCTGTACATGGCATATATTTTATCTCAACCTTGTTTTTAGAAAATAGGCAAAATTACCCATGGAAAAAAAACATATGTTTGACAACCCTGCGAACGTTAAAAGATTGTTACGAGTCTTTTTTAGCTCCATTGTTGTCCTGCTAATCATTGATGTCGTTTATATTATTTTATCGGAACAGCATATTATTCACCGTCATGTCGAGTATGAATGGGAAAAGTACTGGAGTTTTTATTCAGTTTACGGGTTTGTGGCCTGTGTCATCCTGGTACTGGTGTCAAAAT
>PIVQ01001430.1 GCA_003354055.1 Desulfobacteraceae bacterium
GTAAAAATCATGCTGGAACGGCTGGAAAAATCAAAGTTTAAGATTCTTGACAAGGGATTGAGAATGACCTGGTCGCCTGATGACGAAAACATGGCAGCCTGCAAAGACTATGGGAAGTCCTTTGTAGAAAACCTATCGTGATAAAAACCACCGGCGGCGGAATATCAGTCGCCGGTGAAAATTTCATACCGATTTTTACCCTTTGATTTAGCCAGGTAAAGTGCGGTATCTGCCTCGTGGATCAAGTCCAGAGCATCTTTAACACCTGTTCTGCAGGCAACCCCGATACTCAGAGAGATCTGTCGGCCGGCATCGGAGTAATGATGATCAATGTTAAGGGCCGTCACCTGATCAATGATACGTTGGGCAATATGCCCCGCCCCTGATTCATCGGTGTCCGGAAGAATCACAACAAACTCCTCCCCCCCATACCGGGCGCAAAAATCCAAGGGACGGCTGAGCGCCCCGTCAATTGCCTTTGCCACCTTTATCAACACCTGATCCCCCTTGGCATGTCCGTATGAATCATTGTATGATTTAAAATTATCAATATCTGCCATGATAACGGAAAAAGGAGTATTCGTCCGCTGGTTTCGCTTTACCTCCAGAGCTAATTTTTCATTAAAATACCGACGGTTGGGTATCTGGGTCAGTCCGTCCAGAACGGATTGATCATATATGGTCTGGTAAGCCTTTATCAGTTTCAATCCGGCAATCAGTATCATACAAATGCCTGCAACCCAGATGATCAGATGCCCTACCACAACCGGAGATAACCTGGCATCCGGCAGGTTGAACAACTTCACGCTGATGCCGCCGAAAATTTCATTAAGCCGCGTTCCCTTTTCCCTGTGGCATTCCAGGCAGGAGGCTTCGGCCACAAGTCCTTTTATATACCTGTAATATGAGTCGTCCCCATCCTCAACAAACTCACCGGTTTCCATGAACTGGTCCTTTGCAAAACTTTCCAACGCCGCCTTTTCCCATGGATCCGGACCATTGGTAATCATCCCATTCTTAGTGGGTCTCAAAAGTAGGGCCTATGCGGCCATATCCATTTTTTGCTTCGGGGTAATTCCACCAATTCCCATATTGGGTCGGTCATTGTTGTATTCCCAA
>PIVQ01000064.1 GCA_003354055.1 Desulfobacteraceae bacterium
TTGGGAACCACAAAGGTTTCCCGGACATCAGCCCGGCCGATGATAATTTCATGGAAAGTAGAGGGCATCATGCCGTCCAGGGCTGCTTTGATATCATTGATTACATCATAGATGATATCATAGAAGCGCATATCCACATGTTCATCCTTGGCAAGTCTGCGGATCTGGGGTGAGGGCCTTACATTAAACCCGATGATAATCGCATCGGAGACCGCAGCCAGGGCAACGTCAGATTCATTAATGGTACCGGTAGCGGAGTGGACAATCTTGACATCCACCTCTTCCTTGGCCAAATCGTTGAGGGATTCGTTAAGCGCCTCAATGGATCCGTGAACATCGGCTTTAACAATAAGCTTGAGCTCTTGAATCGCAGCGGTTCCCAGGTTTTCGAACATTTTTTCAAGGTTAGCCCGGCTTTTCTTGGCCAGTTCCTTTGCTCTTTGTTTCTGCATCCTGTGACCGGCAATCTGTTTGGCATCCTTATCAGTAGCAACGGCGGTGAATTCATCACCCGCATCAGGCACACCGGTCAGGCCTACAATTTCAACTGGCATACTGGGGCCGGCTGCGTCAATTCGACTGCCGGAATCATCAATCATGGCACGGATACGTCCGGAGTGAAGACCGCATACAACCGGATCGCCGTCTTTCAAGGTTCCCCGTTTAATCAATACGGTTGCCACTGATCCGCGGCCGGTATCCAGCCTGGACTCCACAACATAACCACTTGCGTTCCGATCCGGATTGGCCTTTAATTCAAGGACTTCGGACTGAAGCAGGATCATTTCGAGCAACTCGTCAATACCTTCTCCGGTTTTTGCAGAGACCTTTACAAAGATGACGTTGCCGCCCCAGTCTTCTGCCAGCAGATCATGTTCGGACAATTCCCGCATGATCCGGTCCGGATCGGCTCCGACCTTGTCCATCTTGTTGACGGCAACCACAACAGGAACCTTAGCAGCCTTGGCATGATTGATGGCCTCAATGGTCTGAGGCATACATCCGTCATCAGCCGCTACAACCAGGATAACGATATCCGTGACCCTCGCACCCCTGGACCGCATGGCCGTAAAGGCGGCATGGCCCGGTGTATCAAGAAAAGTTATACGTCCGCCATTAGAAGTTTCAACATTATATGCACCGATGTGCTGGGTAATACCTCCGGCTTCTCCGCTGGTAATCTTGGATTCCCGGATCACATCAAGCAACGAGGTTTTACCATGGTCAACATGTCCCATGATGGTAACAACAGGCGGGCATGCCACCATTTTGCCTTCGTCTTCCTCTTCAACCGGTGCGGCTATCAATACTTCCTCTTCAAAACTGGCTCTTTCCACTTCAAAATCAAACTCTGCAGCCACAAGAGCGGCTGTATCATAATCAATGGTCTGATTCACAGTGGCCATGACACCCATACCCATGAGCTTAACGATCATCTCATTGGCTTTGATACCCATACGTTTGGCAAGCTCTGCCAGCTCAATGGCCTCATCAATTTTAACACGACGTTTAATGGCCTTGGGTGTGGTAATCTGAGTTTTCTGGAAATTACCTTTTTTACCGCGATGATCCTTTCTACCCCGTTTTTTCCGGCCGCGGCCGCGGTAGAGGTCGTTACCTTCAACCACGGATTTTTTCTTGTACCGTTTCCGCTTACCGGGAGCGTTTGCAGGCGGCAAATCCCGCCCGAAATTCTTTTTCCGGGTATCGCCGGCACCCGGTTGTGCGGGGGGCGTTGTCATATCAGCGCCGGCAGACCTCTGGGGCTGAGCACCAGGTCTTGTACCAGGCCTTGCACCGGGCCTTGCACCGGGCCTTGCACCGGGCCTTGTATCTCCGGCTGGTCTGGCCGGCCTTGCGGGTCTGCGGGATGTAGCATCCTGTCCGCCTCTGCCACCGCCTTGCCGTTTATCTTCGGCAGGTCTTCTCCGTTTAAGATTTTCCAAGACAGCAGGGTCTACTACCCTGACAATTTTAGCAGGGGTGGATTTGCGTTTTTTCTTTTTCTTCTTTGCCGAAGATTTATCGGTATCCGCCGCACCAGCCTCTTCGGTTCCTGCAGCTTCAGCCTTTTCTTCAGTTTTGACAGGAGCTTCCTGTACCGGCACTTCCGATTCTGCAACTTTAGTTAGTTCTGCTTCCACAGCCACAGTTTCCTTTTCATCTTCAACAACAGCGGTGGGTTCCGGTTTTTCCGGCTCCGCTTGTTTTTCCGCAACCGGAGCAACCGGCTCAGGTTCTGATTCTGGCTCAGGTTCAGGCTCAGGCTCAGGTTCTTCCACGATTACAGGCTTGATAATTTTTGCCGCGTCACCAGCTTTAGAAACAGTTTTCCGGGCCGGACGCTTGCGCACAACTTTCTTCTCAGCCTCAGGCTCTATTTCTTCTACAGGGTCTTCCTCAGGTATCTGGTCGGAAGTAGCCTCTTCAACAGTCTCGACAGCCTCGGTTGCCTGGTCAACAGATTCATCGGCAAATTCCTCATCACCGTATTCATCAGCCGCCATATCATCGTCAGGATCAGTTTCTGCCTTCCGCCTGCGGATTACAGAGGGTTTAACCTTCACATCGCTTTTCTGTTTCTTTTTGCCCGACATAGATCTTTTGATCGCGATGACAGCGCTGTCTTCCAGAGAACTCATGTGGCTTTTTACTTTGATTTTAAGTTCTTTCATCTTGTTGAGAAGCTGTTTGTTTGTCATGTTCAGATCTTTAGCTAACTCATATACTCTGACCTTCGCCATTCGTTGCCCCCAGTAATCCTCTTATATTAATTCTATTCGTTTACCCGCCGCCTGCGTCACCTGCGTCGCCTTACCGATGCAACCTAGTCACTAATCCCGTCGGGATCTGTATCTTCCTGAGCCTCTTGTTCCGGAGCGGGATCAACCGGTTCGTTTTCTTGTTCCGCTTCCAGGGCGGCCTGTTTTTGGACTTCAGCCTGTGCCAAAGCTTCGGCTTCTTTCTCTGCCCGGGCCTGATCCGCAACCTGCTGAGCCTGAATACGTTCCGACTCCAAAATCTGTCCGGCTTCTTCAACGGTTGCTATGGCATCTTCAATAGGAATATCCATGATTGCAGCGACATCTTCCTCCAAGGCATCCATCACATCCAGCAAGGAGGAAAACCCGGCCTTAAACAACACTTCTGCCATGGGAAGCCCTACATTGGATAGTTTCATCAGGCTGTCATAGCCTTCCTTAACCTCACGACTGTAATCTTCCTCACTGGTCACTTCAAGATGCCAGCCTGTTATCTCGCAGGCCAGGGAAACGTTCTGTCCGCCCTTTCCGATGGCAATGGACAAATATTCGTCATTGACAATCACTTCCATGGACTGGTTGTCCTCATCAATAATAACCCTGGCAATCTCAGCGGGGGACAGGGCATTGCAGACGAACCTGGCAATATCCGGACTCCACTGGACAATGTCTATTTTCTCGCCCCGAAGTTCCTGAACAATGTTCTGTACCCGATTTCCCTTCATACCGACGCAGGCGCCGACAGGATCGACATCAGAGTCAATTGAAGACACTGCAATTTTTGCACGTGTCCCAGGCACCCGGGCAGCTGCCCTTATGGAAACAATGCCTTCGGCCACTTCGGGGACTTCGGTTTTGAATAATTCCACCAAAAATTCAGGATGGGTTCGGGACAGAAGCACTTGAGCGCCCTTGGATTCTTCCAGCACATCCACGACATAAGCCCTTATCCGGTCCCCTCGTTTGTAATTCTCCTTAGGCATCTGCTCTCTGGGCCTTAAAACCGCATCAGCCTGCCCCAGATTTACAACAATGCTGCCCCGGTCAAATCGTTGGACAATACCGTTGATAATCTTTCCTCTTTTATGGATAAAATTTTCATAAACAGCATTGCGTTCAGCTTCACGCATCTTCTGAATAATCACTTGCTTAGCAGACTGGGCAGCAATCCGGCCGAACTCTTCGGTATCAATCCTAATCCCAAGGCTATCACCGATTTCACATTCAGGGTCAAACTCAAGGCCTTCATCCAGAGTCAGTTCACTATCAGAGTATTCAACCTCTTCAACCACCTCTTTAAAATGGAAGACTTCAACATCACCGCTTTTTTCATCATAATGGACTTCAATATCCGCCCTGGGTCCGATTTTTTTCCTGGCAGCCGATACGATGGCCTCTTTCAAGGTGTTAATAAGGACTTCAGCATCAATACCTTTTTCTCGGCTTACCTGGTCAATTACCCTTTTTATATCTGTGATAAACATGCTAAGCGTTCTCCATATTACTGACCTGCAAGCATTGCTTTGCTGATCACAAGGCCTTCAATTTCAACCTCTTTACCATCAACCGCAATAACAACAGAATCATCGTTTGTCTTCTCAAGAATCCCGGTGAACTTTTTCTGACCGCTGACCGACTCATGGGTTTCTATCTTGACCATCTCTCCGGTAAACCGGATAAAATCTTCTTTTGTGCTCAAAGGCCGGTTGGGACCAGGGGAAGAGACCTCCAGCCGGTAGGCTCCGATATTGTCGATATGCACATCGATCAGATCCCCAAGCTGGCGGCTGACAGTAACACAATCAGTCAAGGCAACCCCGCCGGGCTTATCCATGTAAAGCCGAACAATTTTTTCACGGTTGCTGGTAATACATTCAATATGGACCAGTTCAAATTTTTCGGCCTTGAACAAAGGCCCTGCCACTTTCCGAACCCTTTCTTCTATCCAGCCGAACTCTTTTTGCCTGATAAACCCCATAGTTACCTGCAACCTCTTTTTAATATATTCCACAAATACAAAAACGGGCAGATGCCCGTTCCTAGTATACAACTCTCAACAAAACCTTCACCTTTCACACGCCGGTTCAGATCATATTTTTCCCATAAAATGGAACAAATCCGCCATCCCATACCCGCAAATATGGAGCGGGCAACGAGATTCGAACTCGCGACATCAAGCTTGGGAAGCTTGCACTCTACCAACTGAGTTATGCCCGCATTAGCGGCACAATATAACAACCCCGAATCGGTTTGTCAACACCCCTTTTCCAGGGCCGATCCGGCCCGGTTTCCCTACCTTATCCGGGCAGGCTGGCGTTGAAGGTGTCCAATACCCGTTTTGACAGGTTGGCATGCACCTTTTTGATATTTTTCTCGGTCAGGGTTTTATTGGCAGACCGGTAAACCACCCTGAAAGACAGGGACTTCTTACCCATTCCAATAGCCTCGCCCTCAAACACATCAAAGAGAAAATAGTCTTCGATCAGAGCTTGTTTTTTGGCAAAGTTTTTCACGTCTTCCAGAATAGCGCCCACTTCCACGCCATTGTCTACAATCAGGGTCATATCACGGGACACAGACGGGAACCTGGACAGAGGTTCTGCCTGAATAGCCTCGGGCATGGCATCCTGAAGAAGCTCCATATCCATATCAAAAACAAAGGCATCCTGTTTCAGCCCATAGGTTTTGAGCACCTGTCCGTTAATTTTGCCGAGGGTACAGATAGTCTTTCCGTTTTTGACTACACAGGCTCCATAGCCTGTCTCAAAATAAGGGCAGCTGTTGTCATCGATTTTAACATAGGCAACATCCGTGACAAAGAGATCATCCAGCAGACCCTGGACCACGCCTTTGAGGTCAAAGAAATCCATGGATTCTTTTTTAGAAAACCAGGTCTGATCAGAGCGGTTACCGGTGATCAGCCCACCGACCATTTCAACCTCTTTGGGCTGTTCCCCTTTGGCAGTTGCAAAAAAGACCTTCCCGACCTCAAAGACACGCAGGGTATCGGCCTGCTGGGCCGTATTTCTGCGCATGGTCTCAAGCAACCCGGGAACAAGAGAGGTTCTCAGAACAGACATCTGATCGGAAATGGGATTTAAAATCTCCTCCACCGATTGCCTGGCATCTCCTTCGGAAAGCCCCAGTCGATTACAGGAATCCTCATGGATAAAGTTGTAATTGATGGCTTCATAAAAAGAAAAACCGGTCATAGTCTGGCGGATTTTTCTACGAAGCAACAATCTTGGGCTCAGTACCTTGCCCTTTGCAGGAACAGGCGGATAACTGGTCTTGATATTATTGTATCCCCAGAGCCGAGCCACTTCTTCTGACAGATCTTCAGGCCGAGTCACGTCCACTCTGAAAGTAGGCACCCCAATTGCCAGGCGCCCGTCACCGATATTTTCAACCGAAAACTCCACAGATTCAAGAATTTTGGCAATGGCATCCGCGCTGAATTCGGTTCCAAGACGAACATTCAAGGCTTCAACCTTAAGTTCAATAAGAGTGGGTTCGGGCTTTAAAGGATGTTCATCAATCACCCCATCTGCAATTTTAGCGTCACAAAGCTCCGCCATCAGAGCAACGGCGCGTTTCATGGCAAACAACGTGCCTTCGGGATCCACTCCCCGCTCGAACCTGTGGGAGGCATCTGTACCTATCCCGGTCCGCTTGGCTGTCCTGCGCACGGAAATCGGATTAAAGTAGGCGCTTTCCACCAATACCCGTGTGGTGGTATCGGAAATTTCAGAATTTTCACCGCCCATGACACCTGCAATGGCAACGGGTTTTTCCCCGTCACAGATCATGAGCATTTCAGGGTCCATTTTATGGACTTTTGAATCCAGAGTTGTGAATTCGATAGGCGCACCGCCGGGCTCACCCGCCGCTCTGACCACAATCTTGCCCTTGGCCAGATTGTCGTAATCAAAGGCATGAAGAGGCTGCCCTGTCTCCATCATTACAAAGTTGGTAATATCCACCACATTGTTGATGGGTGTCAGACCCACAAACTCAAGACGCTGTTTCAACCAATGGGGAGACGGCCCGACTTTAACGTCAAAAAGCATACCTGCGGTATACCTTGGGCAGAGCTCCGGATCTTTTATCTCCACACTTGCATGGTCATGGATGGATTCGGAAACAATCCTGTCTTCGGGCAGGCCGGCATCGGGCAGAGTCACTTTATTTTTAGGCTCGGTAAAGGCACCGGTCTCCCTAGCCACCCCGATAACACTCAGACAATCCGGACGATTGGGAGTAAGATCAATTTCAAAAACCGTGTCGGTCAGGGCAAGGGCTGTCTCAAGAGGGGTTCCAGGAACGAATTCCCCTTCAAGATCCATAATACCTGCAGCATCGGAATTCAGAAGAAGTTCGGCAGCAGAGCAAAGCATGCCGCAGGATTTTTCCCCCCGAAGCTTGCTTTTCTTAATCTTAAAGTCGCCGGGCAATACAGCACCGGGCAGGGCGCAGGCTACAAACATGCCTTCCCTGACATTGGGCGCACCGCAGACAATGGGCGACAGCTCATCCGCTCCGACATCCACGCCACAGCAGGTCAACTTGTCAGCATTGGGATGTTGCGTAGCTTCAACCACCCTTCCCACGACCACCTTATCCAGGTAGTCGTAAAGGCTTTCCACAGCATCCACTTCAAGCCCGGCCATGGTCAGCCTGTCAGACATTTCCTGGGGGTCCAGGTCAACGGGAATATAGTCGCGTAACCAGCTTAAACTGACTTTCATATTAAAACTGCCCTAGAAAACGAACATCGTTTTCAAAATATTTTCTAATGTCATCAATACCGTATTTGAGCATGGCCATCCGTTCGATGCCCACACCAAAGGCAAACCCGGTGTACTTGTCCGTATCATATCCCACATTCTCAAACACAGCAGGGTGAACCATTCCTGACCCGAGCACTTCAAGCCATCCGGTTTTTGAGCAGATCCGACACCCCTCACCCTTACACATGACGCAGCGGATATCCACCTCCGCACTGGGCTCTGTAAAGGGAAAAAAACTGGGTCGAAACCGCAGGGAGGTCTCTTTGTCAAAAAACTGATGCACAAAGGTTGTAAGCACCCCTTTGAGATCACCAAAGGAAATATTCTTGTCCACCATCAAACCTTCAACCTGATGAAACATCGGAGTGTGGGTCAGATCTGAGTCACAACGAAAAACCTTGCCCGGAGAAATAATTCTCACCGGCGGGTCGGTTTTTTCCATGACTCTGGGCTGGGCCCCGGAGGTATGGGTTCTCAAAACAATATTGTCAGACACATAAAAGGTGTCTTGCATATCCCTGGCCGGATGGTATTTGGGAATATTCAAGGCCTCGAAGTTGTAATAATCCGTTTCAACTTCAGGCCCTTCGGCAACGTCAAAGCCCAACCGCATAAAGATTCCGCAGATCTCATCCATCACCTGGGTAATGGGATGAAGCGCTCCCTTCACAGCCGGACGACCGGGAAGGGTCACATCGATACCGGCAGAGGGCCCGGCATTCTTGGCATTCAAGTCCGCCTCAGCCTTTTTGACCAGTTTTTCAAGCTTAATCTTGAGCAAATTAGCATTCTTACCTGCTGCCGGACGCTCATCCTCGGGCAAGGATGAAACACTCCGCAAAAAACCAGTCAGAACACCTTTTCTACCCAGAAAACGAATGGAAATCTGCTCAAGAGCATCTTTGGAATCAGCCGTTGAAATCTGGCCCAGAGCCTCTTTTTCAATATCCGCAATATTGTTTTTCAACTTACCCCCAGTGCTCTAGTGATTAGTTGAGTTTAGCAGATGCCTGAGCAGCAAGCTGAGAAAACGCTGCAGGATCGGATACGGCCAAATCAGCCAATACCTTACGATCCAGTTCGCTTCCAGCAAGTTTCAACCCATTTATAAAACGGGAATAGGACAGCCCGTTCATCCGGGCACCGGCATTAATACGAACGATCCAAAGCTTTCTAAAGTCTCTCTTCCGGACCCGTCTATCTCTATATGCGTACATCAACGCTTTATCAACAGCATCTGCTGCTGTTCTGTACAACTTACTTCTGCCGCCTCTAAAACCTTTAGCAAGAGCAAGAACCTTATTCCGACGTCTTCTTGCTTTATAACCTCTTTTAACTCTCATTTTTTTTCAATCCTTTTTAAAACTTCCGGCTTCCGTGGCCTTGGCCCGTGACCGGGAATGATACAAGTTAGCACTGCCGACCCAAGTAGCCGGAGTCCTCTTTTTTTCTAATTGAGCTTCTTAACCGTTGGGCAGCATCCGTTTAACGGATTTCAAATCAGCATCGCAAACCATCTGGTCCTGGCGAAAACCACGTTTCCGTTTGGTGGTTTTCTTGGTCAGAATGTGACTGGCATTGGATTTCCGGAATTTGTATTTCCCGGATCCGGTTTTCTTAAACCGCTTTGCTGCTGCGCGGCATGTTTTAATTTTAGGCATAATACCCTCTCTAAATTATTGCAATTACTAAAAAACTAAAGGTGGTATAAACGCAATATACCACCATACATTAACTTATGTATCTAAACAGCTAAGGATCGGCTCCAAAACTACTTGATCTTTTGTTTTCAAAATACCCAGTCTTTTAAGGGTTTTGGAAATAATTTAGATCAAGTTATTTTGTAACGATTCCTAAACAATACTCCAAGGCCTTTTACAGACCCCGACCGAGGATTACTTGGGACCGAGCATCATGGTAATGACCCGCCCTTCGAACTTGGGATGCTGTTCGACTACGGCAAATTCTTTTGTCATTTCCACAACTCTTTCCAAAACCGCATTGGCCTGCTCCCTGAGCATAAATTCACGCCCCCGGAAAACCAGTGTAACCTTCACCTTATCGTTATTGCTGATAAACTTTTGAATATGCTTGACCTTGGTTGCAAGATCACCGATATCGGTTTTCGGCCTGACCTTAATCTCTTTGATCTGAGAGGTCTTCTGCTTTCTCTTGGCCTCCTGCTTTTTCTTGGTCTCCTCGTACTTAAACTTTCCATGATCCATTATTTTACAGACAGGAGGTTCGGCATCCGGAGACACCTCGACCAAATCAAGAGCCTCATTTCCGGCAACCCGCAATGCCTCTGCTATGGGCAAAATCCCTATCTGTCCGCCGTCAGAACCAATCACCCGCACTTCACTGGCTCTGATTCCCTTATTCACCTTTGTCTGATCCTGCCTTCCTCGCTTAGCTATTTTCACACCTCCGGCGTTAAGCCCTTAAAGTAATAGAATAAAAAATCATGTCAATATAACAAGCATAACCTTGGAATTATAGCCATACAAGACAATAAATGCAAGTAAAATTTGATCTTATCCTGTATTTTGTCTCTGACCCAGAGTATATGCTTCCAACAGACTCCCCTTCCAGTATAAGTTAGCCTCTTTATTAAAGAAATTATAAAAAAGATCAAGACTTTTTTCACGCAGCACATGGGAGATTACCGTAATCTCAGTATCACGGTAAAGGGGAGACAATGATTTTAAGTCGCAGCAGGTACCGCCGCCCATGGCATCTTCATAGGCATACACAATGGTCTTTATGCCTGAAAGAATTATGGCGGCAAAACACATGAGACACGGCTCCATGGTACAAAACAATACAGACCTTTCCGGCTTAAACTCTCCTTCATACGCCTCAAGAGCCTTGAGCGCCCTTATCTCAGCATGATCAATCTCGCTGAAAAAAGACAGATCACCTGATGTCCCTGCCCTGGCCCCCGAAGCAATGATTTTATCGTCCTGAACAATAACACACCCGACCGGAAACTGACCTGCATCATAGGCCGACGCTGCCTGCCCCAATGCTTTTTTCATAAACGCTTCGTAATTCAAATCCGCCCCCTTATATAAATACTACAGCTTCGGACAGCCCTTTGCCATTCTTTAGGGATGACAGGAATATCCATAACACTTGCTTTTTTCATTAAATCCTGTATTTTATTGATTCTTGATAAATATTCAATGATGATTTTATGAGAACAACAGAAAAATCAGAAAAAGACCTGTGCATCAGGGAAATTTTTCAGCAAAGAGAACAAACTTTTCTCTCTGCCCACGGTACCCCCAGCACCCATGCCGCCCGCCGGCATCCCGAACCCGACACCTGTAATATCCGCACCCCTTTTCAGCTGGACCGAGACAGAATTGTATATTCAAATGCCTTCAGACGCTTAAAGTACAAAACCCAGGTTTTTTTATCTCCTCTGGGCGATCATTACCGAACCCGACTCACCCACACTCTGGAGGTATCGGAAACAGCAAGAAATATTGCCAGAGCCATGCGGCTTAACGAAGACCTTGCCGAAGCCATTGCTTTGGGGCACGATCTTGGACATACGCCTTTTGGCCACGGTGGTGAAACCGCCCTCATTCAGGTCCACTCCTCCCATTTTTCCCACTCTGACCAAAGTCTTCGGGTGGTGGACACATTGGAAAACAAGGGAAAAGGCCTGAACCTGACCAAAATGGTAAGAGACGGCATCCTCAAACATTCAAAAGGATTCGGCAACATCATTCCTGCGACACCCGGAGAGACAGCCGTGACCATTGAAGGCCGAATCGTCCGTATAGCCGACATCATAGCTTACCTAAACCACGACCTGGACGACGCCCTCAGAGGAAAGGTCATCTCCATGGATGACGTACCTGCGATCTGCATCAGCAAGCTGGGTAAAACCCATTCCATGCGGGCGTCAACCATGATGGAGCAATTGGTTTACAACAGTGGCCCGAAAGATGGGAAATTCATTCTGAACATGGGAGAGGACACCTTCCAGGCCATGACCGTCCTCAGAAATTTCCTCTATGAAAAAGTATACAGGTCCCCTGCAGTCCATGATGAATTCATAAAAGCCAAAAAAGTCATTACCGGTCTTTACAACTATTTTATGGACCACCCGGACGCCATGCAAACAGAGCTGGAAAAAATGGAAATGGCCCCCTGGGATTCAGGCAAAAACACCCTGAAGCGGTCAGTCTGCGATGTCATTGCCAGCATGACTGACCGGTACGCTTTAAAACTCTACGCCCAGCTTTTTTTCCCGAACCCCATGGTATAAAAATATGACTACCCCCCTTAAACACTTTCAACAATTGTCAGACGTATTTCAGGCCATGGACAAGGCCTGGGATGAAATTGCAGCCCAATACCAATTCCAGTGCAACGGATGTAAAGACAATTGCTGCCAATCGTTATTCTTCCACCACACCCATGTAGAGAGGGCCTATCTGATTCACGGATTTGGCCGACTGGACCCGGCCGAAAAAAAAGAGATTCTTGATAAGGCCCACGCCTATTGCGACGCCACCTTTGATTCAGAAACAGAGGCAGCCTCAAAAAAAATCCCGTGCCCCCTGCTTCTTGAAGGCCGTTGCCGCCTCTACCAGCACCGCCCCATGATCTGCCGGATGCACGGACTACCCCATGAGCTCCACAAACCCGGATTTCCAGTGATTAAAGGCCCGGGATGTGATGCAGGCCAATTTGATGAAAAAGACTATATCCCCTTTGACCGCACCCCCTTTTACCGTGAAATGGCGGGGGTGGAAATGGGATTTCGGACCGCATTCGGAAAATCAGGCAAGGTCAGGGAAACCATTGCCCAGATCCTGGTGAGCCACAATCCTTAACAAGCTTAATACCTATTGCGGGCAACCATACCTTAATCGGATCCGATTCGATGAATACAGGCAAGGGTGAGATCATCACTTGGACCCCGACCCTCTGAAAACCGATCCACAGCCCCTACGACTTCATTGACCAGCCCGTCCGGGTCTGGCTCCCTCTTTGACATACATCTCCCTTGAATATCCCGACACAGCCGGTCCATTCCATAGATCTCCCCAGCCTTGTTTCTTGCCTCCAGCACCCCGTCCGTGCACAAAAGTACACATGCATTTTCACGAAGAATAAAATTTTCCTGGCCATAGGCCGCATCCGGCAAAATACCCAGGGGAGGCCCTTTAAATCCATTATCCGGTAGAGATGTTACCGCGCCGCCATCCATGCTGACAGGCGGTATATGCCCGGCATTGGCAAAGAGTACAATCCCTGTAGCCAAATCCACCACCATATAAATAAGGGTAACGAACATCCCCTGCTTTGCCCGCTTGCAAAGCACCCGGTTCAACTTGGACATAAGCCGGCCCGGTTCAATAAATATGGGGGCGTAATGCTGGAGTTCACTGCTGAGCCGGGCCATAAATAAAGAGGCGGCTATGCCTTTTCCGGACACATCTCCCAAAGCAATTCCCAGTTTGTTTCCGGGCAGCGTGTAAAAATAATAAAAATCCCCGCCCACAGCCTGGGCCGGCTGGTTCACGGCAGAGAATGCATACCCGTCCACATTTGGCATCCTGGCCGGTAAAAAACTTTCCTGAACCTGCCGCGCAAGTGTCAAATCACGGTCCAGAGCTTTCCTGCGAAGACGGTTCAACTCCTCAAGCCGGACATAAATCTGCGCACCTTCAATAGCCAAGGCCATGTGATCGGCTGTAGTCTGTACCGTTTCCACAGACTCCTGATTAAAAAAACGGGGTTTCGAATGCATCAGGGTCAGAATGCCGAACAGGGCTTCATGTTTTACAATTGGAACAGATAGGGCGGATCTTACCTGGTAAGGCTCTTCAGGCAGGGAAATCCAGCGGTCATCCTCCAGAGTATCTGTGACAAGACCTACTTTCTGATTGGCCCGGACCCATCCGGCAAGCCCATGGCCCAGCACCTTACCGACCAGGGAAGATTTGACATCCGGCGCCACTTCCCCCCGGGTTAAGAGGCTGTCCGAAACCACACCTGCGTTATCCAGCAGAAAAAGACTGCCGGTCTCAGCCCCTGACAGCCGGGCGGTGATATCCAGTGTCGTTTCCATGGTGTGCCTGAGTACCTTTCGTTCAGATGCAGATCCCACCATTTTCAAAAGGCTTTCAAATAACAGCCCCTGCTCAAGGCATGCCCGATTCTCTCTGTGTAAACGTTTATTTTCTTGTTCGAGTCCTTCTATTTCCATAACCTTATATCCTGTATCTGACCTGCCAGCTTCAATTGCTTTAAGCAATCTACCATTGACAGCATCAGTACAATCATTTTATTTTATGAGTGGACAAATAGCAATTCCAGCACCCGCTCTTTTTTTCAGGCTAACCTCATTTTTGTATAAAAAGAATTGCCATTAAACCCTTTTTTCTATAGACTCCACCGGTTTGCGTTTATGCAGACCTTTAAATAAAAAATGTGTAGCACAATTACTTTAAGCCTCTATTCGTATATTAGGAGGAAAACCAATGTCAAACGGTTTATATATCACTGCCACCGAGGCCGGCTCGGGAAAATCCGCCATTGCCCTGGGGGTAATGGAAATGTTGTTCAGGAAACTGGACTGTGTAGGGTTTTTCAGACCCATTATCCGCCAGGACCCGAAAGATGTATGGGATTCGGATATCGAACTTATGTCCAGTCAGTTCAACCTTGACCGGCCCTATGAAAAAATGTACGGCATAACCCAGGCAGAGGCAGACCGGCTCTTCACAATTGGGAAAAAAGACGAGGCGCTGGAACGCATCATTGAAAAATACAAAGAGGCCCAGCAGGAATGCGACTTCATCCTCTGCGAGGGAACGGATTTTGTCTCTTCCACAGCCGGGGTAGAATTCGACATCAATGCCACGATCATTAAAAATCTCTCCTGCCCGGTGCTTCTGGTGGCAGATGCCTTTGAAAAATCCATGAAAGAGGTTTCACTGCTCACCAGCCTTACCCTGGAATCCCTTGTGGGGAAAGGCTGCGACGTCATCGGGACCATCATTAACCGGACCTCCCCCGATGACCGGGACAAGATCATTGATCATTTTCATGAAACAGGGCTTTTCAAAAAACAGCTGGTATATGCCGTACCTGAAGAAGAAGTCCTTGCCAAACCAACCTTGAGCGAGGTGGCCGATGCCCTTGATGCCAAGGTACTCTGCGGACATAAGCAGCTCTACCGCCATGCCAGGCGGTTTACCGTTGCTGCCATGCAGTTGAGAAACCTCTTAACCCGCATCACCCACGGCACCCTGATCATCACCTCAGGAGACAGGGCTGATGTAATCGTAGCCTGCATGGCCACACTCTCATCCACCTCCATTGAAAATATTTCCGGTATCATCCTCACCGGCGGCCTTACCCCTGAAAAACCGGTATGGGACCTGATCAAGGGATTTTCCGGCATGGTCCCCCTGCTGAGTGTGAAAGAAGACACCTTTCATACTGCTGTCCAAGTTGAAAAACTGAGGGCGGACATCTCCCCCTATGATGAGCGTAAAATCACCCGGGCCCTGGCTCTGTTTGAACAGCATATAGATATAGACAGACTGGTGGATAAGGTCATCACCACGGACTCCACCATTGTCACCCCCAAAATGTTTGAGTACGACCTGATCAGAAAAGCCAGAACCTTTAAAAAACGGATTGTCCTGCCTGAAGGAACGGAAGACAGGGTACTTCGGGCGGTTGAAACTCTGCTCCGCCGGGAGATTGTGGACATCACCCTGCTTGGTGATGAAAAGAAGATCCAGAATAAAATCGGCAAGCTGGGATTACGTATGGGAGAGTTTGAAATCATTGATCCTTTGCGCTCCACCCATCTGGAAAACTTTGCCAATGAGTATTACAACTTGAGAAAACACAAAGGCCTGACCCTTGAAAATGCCAGAGACCGCATCTGCGACGTTAATTATTTCGGCACGATGATGGTACACCTGGGTCTTGTTGACGGCATGGTATCCGGTTCGGCCCACAGTACGGCCGCCACCATCAAGCCCTCGTTTGAAATTATTAAGGCCAAACACCGGACCACACCGATATCCAGTGTCTTTTTCATGTGTCTCTGGGACAGAGTATTGGCCTATGGCGACTGCGCCATCAACCCGGACCCCGATGCAAGGGAACTTGCTGAAATAGCCATCACTTCGGCGGAAACTGCAAAGATGTTCGGCATTGAACCCAGGATTGCCATGCTGTCCTACTCTACAGGAACTTCAGGCAAGGGAAAAGATGTGGATAAGGTCAGGGAGGCCACTGCCCTGGTCAGAAAAAAACGGCCGGACATCCTCATTGAAGGCCCCATCCAATATGATGCTGCCGTAGAACCCAACGTAGCCAGAACCAAGCTGCCGGACTCACCCGTGGCAGGCAAGGCAACCGTATTTATCTTCCCGGACCTTAACACGGGTAACAATACCTACAAAGCCGTGCAGAGGTCGTCCGGTGCCATGGCCATCGGCCCCGCCCTCCAGGGCCTGAACAAACCGATCAATGACCTGAGCCGCGGATGCCTTGTGGCAGACATCATCAACACCGTTGCCATTACCGCCATCCAGGCTGCTCAAAAAGACTGGCTCAACCAGCCCAAACCGTTGAAAATTATAAAGTAAGGATCGGCTCCAAAATTACTTGATCTTTTGTTTTCAAAATACCCAGTTGGGGTCTTTTGTAAAAATACCCATTTAAGGGGTTTTGGGAACAAGTTTCTGCCCTTCAGGGTATTTAGATCAAGTAATTTTGTAACGATTCCCAATACCCTGGGAAATACTAACCGGATCCGATTAAAAACCAATCCACCGGCCGTCTCAGACTAACCGGATCCGGGTAATTTTCCACATACCCTACCCTGAGCATGAACTGGGGAATCATGGACGACTCATGATTTTCCCGGATGGATGCTTGCCCATGTGCCTCTTCCAGGGTCTGTGTCATGGGATGAATACCGATATTTTTTTCCCTGGCGATCAGAGCCATACGCTGAAACCTGCGGCCGGAATCGATAAGATCCACAACACGATTACCGTCACTGGTGATAACCAGCCACCCGGCACCTTCAGAGGCCTGAGCCATAGCCTTTTCAACACCTTTTTCACGCCAGGTGCTACCGGTTACATCCTCTTTATCCATAAAGTTGCGCACCCACCATCCTGCAAATCCGCCAATCTCCATTCCGTCTGTGGTCAGGCCGTCCCTGTACTGCATGGTTTCGGCATCCGATAACCTTGTCCACTTTGCCGCTTCCGCCATGGCGGATTCGTTTTCAAACTGCACCCTGAAATTTTCAACGGCTGCTTCAGCCATCAGTTTGCCATGACTGGATTCACGGGGAAAATAATAGAGACCACCGCCTGTGGCTTCCTGAAACACCTTGAGATCAGCCGCCTGAATCTCTTTGGACAACAATCCGGTTTTCACGGTTCTTCGATTTTTCAGCCGTTGAATCGAAACCTGCTTTGATTTACCCGGTTTCAACCAAATCCTGGCCACATCCGCATCAAACCGTTCCTTTCCGATGATCTCGACATCCACATCATATCCAATAAAATTTGCTGCCTGAACCAGATTTTCGATAAAAGCCCCGATAGACAGGAGCGCTTCCCTATTGTCCGGATCAACGACTGAAAGCAACCGGGATTTATCAGACCCCACCACCCATTGATGTTTTTTTTCAACTCTTACGAACCAGGGCTGGCTGTTATGGCCGCTTGGAGCCAGCGAAGCATAATGCAGGATATGCCACCCATCCTGGTCCAGCCTATGTTCAGCAGCCGGCCGGGGCACAGGACCCATCAACTGCCCTCTCAAGTCCCTGGAGCAGCCTGTTGCCGCAAAACCCGGCCCCAGAATAAGAGATCCTGCCACCAGGCTTTTTTTAAGAAATACACGCCTGTCCATACCACCCTCCTTGTCACCGATTGGTGACTTTTTAAATCAAAAAAAATCAGGGCAGATTCAAAACACCCCTGATTATCGTACCAATAGCATCCTCAATTTTTCTCCAGTCTTCATCTGTAGCCAGTCCAAGACCGCCATACAGATCTATATGACCGGAGCGGATCATCAGATAACTCACAGCCGCCCCCACCAGCACGATAGTGGTCTGCAGCTCCCGGCCCCTTTCCTCTGAAAAGAAAAACATCTTGAAGAACTCCATGATGCTCTGTTCCCGGACAGCCTCAAGCTCTCGTGTCAGCTCATTGGCCTCTACAATTTCCCAGGCCATAATATTCAAGGTCATGGGACGGTTGCGCAACCCCTGAATAAAACTCCGTGAAAAAACAGAAAGTCGTTCCTCCAGAGACAGATCTGAAAATTTTTTCAGATCCCCACCGGCCAGTTCCAGTGCAGAGGGCCAGAAATTTCCCTCCTTACCAAAGGCGGCGATCAGCCCGGACAGTCCCCCGAAATAGCGATAGATCAGCTTTTTATCCACCCCGGCCTCCCTGGCCACGGCATTGACACCAATCCCCTTAAAGCCCTCCCGGGCCAGCAGACTCCCAACGGCAGAAACCAGCCTGCGGCTGGTAATCATCTTATCCCGAACTTTTACCTCATTGTTCTTATTCATGACAATCACGATATCACCACCTGGTGACATATGTCAAGCAGAACGAGAAAAGCTGGAACAGCGAAAGCAGCGAGAAAAGTTATGGTAGCGGTTTAACTCAATATATATCATGTTGATTGTTGCTTTTTTCGACAGGAGATGATTATCTCCGATTTAGGTGCAAGATTTATTTCGATAAAATCGATTTTGAAGTTTCAGATAAATCTGAATTTACACAAGGGGATATGCCTGGTTTCCACTCTACTACCAACTTATCAGGGCCAATCCACCTGATATTGAATGGCTATATCTCAATCAAGGATGCCAGATACAATGGATGAATACGATATATCAGATTATACCTATAACGAGCTTCGTCAGGCATTTGCAAGTATTGATCATGTTAAATATCCTGAGAGAGTGATAAAACTGTACAGCAGAATTATTGAAATCGAAAAAGAAAACACGGCCCAAAATAAAGGCAACAAACCAGTGTATGATAATTTGTTTCAGAGATTAATGTATGGAATAGGTGCCTTCTTTCATGACCTATATACTTCACCGGGGAACACAGGAGGCTTGTTTTCTATGGAAGCAAGGGCTGATCATGCTGACCATATCGAAAAACTTGAACTGGTAAAATTGATTTTAGAAGGCCGGTCTAAACAAACCGACAAACTATAAACATGAATAAATAAAATGATTGATACCCTATTCCCGATTATTGGACTACTTGGACTTTGCGCCTGGATTTATTTCATCTTTTCTATTTACGATGCGGTGAAAGGCCTAAAAATTGAGGGAAAATGGTTCTTCTTTATGGCCCCTTACTTACTGTTTATTGGTAATGACTATAATGTCGAACCGAAAAAGAAAAAAAGGATCCTAATAGGAATGGCGTTATTTGTTGGTATCATAGAAATCCCATTTTGTTTTGAAATTTTTAAATAGAGACATTTAATCCATCGATGGAAAAGATTTCGGGGGCTGACGCCGGAACCCATCTGCCCAACCGTTGAAAAATCATGAAAATAGAAGATTTTGTTGATAGGATAATTCACGACTAATTACCCCTGTGAGCCAAAGGATTGTTCAGGCGCTCGACTTACGTTGAATCTAAAAAAATCTTATAGCTAATACCAAATCTGATCACGACCTGCACAGCTTAGCACTCCATTTATTGTGCCCGGCAACACCTTCCCCTAATAATCTATTAACCGAAGGTTCTCCTTCTACTGCTCTCGCTGTTCTCGCTGATAACTGTTCTCGCTTCAATATTTATAGGATTCTATATTGAAAATTGCTGCCGTTCTATTTGACAACAGCCTGGATTCTTATATAATCGATATATTCATTTCTCATCTCATCCTAAAAAATTCAGATACCGTTGACACCGCTTTTTCCGATTCCATCCATTTAATTTTTTATTAATTGAGGAGGTTATCATGAGTGAAAGTGTTTACAAGATTATCGATCTGGTCGGTTCAAGCCCCACATCATGGGAAGATGCAGCCGTAAAAGCAATTGAAAGAGCATCCAGCTCTCTGCGGGATTTAAGAATTGCAGAGGTCCAGAAGCTGGATATTAAAAT
>PIVQ01000605.1 GCA_003354055.1 Desulfobacteraceae bacterium
CTATCATGCATCCAGAGCATACGAATAGGGCGCTTCCGCTTGACGTGATCTGCAATAGTTTCGTCGAAGGCTTTCCGGGCTATCTTATCGCCGCCACGGTCCACATTGCCAAAGGTTGAGACATATCCGGATATCGTGCCAATGGTCGGGTCGTCTTCAGAAATAACCGCCTTTTCACACGTAAAGGGCAGAGTTTTGAAAAGTATTTTATCGCTGACAACTGGCATGGCGGTTCCTGAATTCTCTTTATGGGCGGATTGTGTGTTCATGATGCAAACCTATAATCTGTGGAACATCGGCAATTTATTATCTCGCCTAGTGCTGCTCCGGTTCCAGAATCGCCGGGAAATCTTAACACGGAATTGCCGACATTGAAAAGCTCGTCCTCTGCGACGGTCTGACCGTCAGCCGCCTTGTGTGTTGCCCTGACCTTACCATCACCGACATCGAGCCATGTTTTTTGAACTTCTTTAGGTGGTAAATTCGACGGTGCGACGCGGCCCACGGCTGGAAACGGCACCTTGTTGGCCCTCGCTTGCGCCTCTATCAGTTTGGTGGCTTCAGCGGCTTCCTGCGTCTCGGTCTGGGCGATTACCCTTGGTCGTTGCTTGAAAAAACGATTAATCAATATAGCGGCAGAAGATCTCGCCAAGGTTTCCGGTGTTTGGGGAATATTCTCTTCAAACAGAGAGCGCCGCCCAAGGGAAACCGCGTCGGTCATTTGCCTCTGATTTGTATAGGTTATAAACGTTGCTTTTTGCTCTGAAGTCAGATTGCGCCATGTCAGAAGCGAGAAATCGATCATGCTTTGAGTCGGTGGGCTTACAGGAAGATCTGAGACAGTACCGACAAAAGCCCTCTGCGTTCTGGCATAATGGTTCTGCAGCAATCCGCGAAATCTGGATAGGTAGTCGGTGGCATCCTGAGCGGTTCCGGTTGCTCGAACACTGATGCCGAAATCTCGGACCATGAGTGAAAATACAGGCCTTAACTCACGCTCGAAAGTTCTTTCCAGCCTGATCTTTTCGGCAAGCTCACTGACAACGCTTTTCGTTAAATTAATTACCATTCCCGTTGATACTTTCGGCGGCTTCCTGTGCGCTCATATTGTCCATATCGGACGAGAAATCGCTATCCATTGGCATCATAGTTGACGGAACGAATATTTCGTCGCCACCCTCTTTAGGTTCAAGACTGATCTTGTCCCGGATCTCGTTTGTTGAAATCGCTCTCATGTCGAATTTCTGGCGCAATTCTTCAAGATATTCTTTTCTAATTGAATCGATGTCGTTCGGATTGTACGAGATTGTAACCTTCGCCGGATCCAGTTTGTAACGCGGCAGCCAGTTCTTTCCTATGCCAGAATAAATCGTGGAGAAGCAAGGGAGAACGGCGCTCTTGAAGAATTGCTTCGTTGCCGTATCCATGTTGTTAAATGTTGAGGCGTCATTCGTCCAGAGTGGCAGGGGAATTTTATAACGTTGTGCGATAGATTGCGACGACATGGTTTCAATGGTCGCATAATCCATATCCTTATTATTCATTCCCGCTTCTTGGTAATCCACCCCGCCCGGACCGCCAAAAGCGACTGCGATTTTACCGGCGTTATTTGATCCTGAGAATGTTTCTCTTAGGAGTTGGATTGCCGCCTTTTGACCGTCGCGGGTCATGATGTCCTTGAAGGTGGCGATCATGGAAAGACGAGCCCCGTTCTCCACCAGTTTAAGATTATGGTTCTTGCCTTCAAGCTGTTGCCTGACTTCCAGAACACAGGCCAGCAAGGGGGAGTCAGAAAAGGTATTTTCGGAATTCGAGGAAAATCCCCGTATCTGATAGACTTCACGGAGCGGCGTATCTTGAAAACGCCATACAGACCCGTTAGCATTTCTCCGGTAATTGCCGTTCGCTGGCCCATTGGTAACGCCATAAGCATCCGGGTAAGTGTCTCTGTTTGCGGTAATGGAAATAGCCTGAGCTTTCACCGCCCATGCAGCAATAGGAGGTGAGTTTTCGCTGCCCTCAGTATAGAAAACAGAGTCATGCGTCAGGAGCCAGTTACGGGCGATTTGAGCAATAAATTCTTCGCGACTTTCAAAACCGTTAGGCTGATTTATAAAATCAAGTATTTCATGGCTCTCATCGATCGTTCCGTCTTCCATAACGAGGACTGGATTGATCTTTTCTACCTCATCGGCAATCATATCAACAGCGATGGCAACGGCGCTCGATGATCTGTAAAACTCAAGAGCCTTTTTAGCGGATACGTTTGTCCCGCTTCCAATGATAAATTCTTCTAGGCTACCCTGCGGGAACATATCGTAATCATATGTTTTTTCTTTTAAACCCGGTGTTTCATCTTTTCGTCCAAAGAAAGGGAATTTCCAAGCCATAAATGAAACTTTCATAATAATTATTGCGACATACTAGTGAAATAAATGCCACAAAACAAGACAGGCGGTCAAATGACATGCATTTCGAATTCGAATACTTGCTTGCAAGGGTGGTAAAGCATCATGACCGAGTCAGCGAGGTTAGGTGATTTCGTTCCGGGTGGTTTTTTATCGATCACAATTTTACCAGATCCATTCTGTTGAAAGGTCGGCTGTGAGAGTTCATTTTCTAGCTGGTGAAGATGTGGAAGGCTTGATGGAATGCTGATCAGTTCGTCAATATCGTACTTCGCGCCCTCAGTAACCGCCTTATGAGTTTTAAAGAAACGCATACGAAGTTCCCACCATCCTTGTGATTTGAGACTTGCATAAAAATCAGCGTTCGTCTTGCTTTCATAGTCATAATCAGTGCCGCTCTCTTCGTCCTCCTGCCACTCGTACATTGAAACCGTTGCGGTAGGGTTCAGGGGAGGCGCGGAGGCGTCCCACTTGTAGATTGACAGACCTTTCGGGAGATCGCCTTTCTTTTTTAATCGGTTGGTTTCGCCCTTGATCCCGGCGCCGACACCGATGCAATCATAATACAATTCCTCAGATCTATTTCTACGGCAAATATTGACGCCTCTCTGAGCGGAGATTGTGGTATCGATCCCCGGCCATTCTTCAAGGTCCCTTAGCTGAATACCTTTCTTGATCGCGACCGAATTTTTATCCATGCCGCCATCGCCCACGTCCATGGCTCCCGACACCATCCCGAAATTGTCATATCCGAGTTTATCCAGAGCATCCCGAGCAGACTTAACCCATGCTGCAGGAATGACAGAGCCTTCGATTGAAGCTTGATAATCCCGGTCTACCTCTTGGGCCAGTAGATGCAATAAACTCTCGTCCTCGGCTCTCTGACGCCGCTTATCATACCATTCTTGATCTTTGCCGGGGTGATCTCGCCAATCCATGATGAATATTCGAGTTCTACCCGAGGCTATCGTTTTATCAGGCTCCCAGACTTCACCAGCCATGCGCCGCCGATAGAATAGATTTGCAGTTCCGTTGACCGAAGAAATGGCTATCTGACATTCTGTATTGTCTCCTAGCGCGCCCTCTACGTTTTCAGCCCTTTCAAGATGCGCCGCCTCATCCACAAAATAAACAAATGTACGACCACCACGCCCGATATTGTCGCCAGCTTCTCCGGTGATCGATGCATCATTCTGAGGGTTTATGATCTTCATATCGGTTGCGTGTTTGCGCATATCGAAACGCTTTGGCAGCATCCAAGGAGGCAGATTTTCGAGTTGCAGCCTGATCTTTGGGAAGATGGCCTTCATGTCGCCAAGATTATCGACCAGTTCTTTCTTACGAGATCCCCAACCTACAGCAACTCCCTCTTCGAATAGCCATAAGTGAACGGAGATCGCCACACAGACCCATGATGCGCCCATGTCTCGGGACTTCTCAACAAGGCCGTTTTCACCGTCATTCATGCAGCCGTATATAAAATCTACGAACTCGTTCTGACGCTCGAACATCACAAACGGCATGGTTCTAAGCAGCCGCTTTCTGGGATCGAAAGTTACGCCCCAGTCGTGAATAAAATCTTTTGGATTATTTTTGTAGTGAGCCATTAAGTCGGCTTGAAGCTGCGGATCTTTGGCAGCCTCAACACCAACTTTCATTCGGCGCTTAAACTCTCTCAGATAGTCAGGAGGCCAAACGTGTATGGTCATTTATAGAAACTCTTACTTACTCCGGGTCGTCCTTTTTAACATAGAACGATTTTAAAGTCTTAAACTGGAACTTATCGCCATGCATAAAGGTTGCTGATTTATCCAGTCCCTTCGCCATATCAAAGGTTGCTGTTCTATCTGGATCCTTCGCAATATCAACGTTCATGCGATGCGCTATAAAGCGAATTGGTGCATTGATATATTCATCCAGCAATTTCTTATGAGAAGGGAGCGTGAGCATTGCTGATCTTCCGACCGTTGCGCACAGGTCAGCGAATTGAATTTCAGCCCGCAATCGGTTGAGTTCATCGCCGTGATAGGCTTCAGGCTTTGTCCAATCGGTCATATCACCACCACCAAGATTAAAAATGCTATCAAGAAAGTAAGTGGGTAAATGTTGGGATTATCAGCCATTGCGCTTCCCCT
>PIVQ01000606.1 GCA_003354055.1 Desulfobacteraceae bacterium
TTTGGGAATACAACAATGACCGACCCAATATGGGAATTGGTGGAATTACCCCGAAGCAAAAAATGGATATGGCCGCATAGGCCCTACTTTTGAGACCCACTAAGAATGGGATGATTACCGGTGAAATTATATCTACGGTTTTACCTCTTACAGGGTTGTAAAAACTATCGGAATTACTGACAAAAGAGACCTCGATCTCTATCTGTTTCATATATTTTTTCTTAATATATGCTTGGAACACCTTGATACTTTCCTGCGGCGCATATCCTTCCCAGACCATCATTCGCAACGAATTTTTCCCTGCAGCTGCGGATAGAGGAATGGATAGCATTATCACAGACAGAAGAATGGCTATCCACATTATAGAATTCCAAAATCTTTCTTTATCCATGACCATATCCCTGAGATCTCTTAATTTAACTCTGCATAAAATGTTTTTCCTAAAAGATGGGCTACCCAAAGTTGCAGATGAACAAGGCAACGATAGTAGAAATATTTTACTACTCAATTTGAACTGTTTGAAATTGTGGGCTCATTGATACTATCAACTCCGGTGATGGGTGTAAAGATTTATTGACCGGCGACTCTGCCGTTGAACACCGTTGACTTGACACCCCCTTTTCCCTGCCCTAGAATTAACACTTACGTTATTTACAGCACACAAACAATCAGGGGAGGCGCAGGTTACGTGAGCAAGCTATTGAACCATCTGTCTGATGAGACCCAAAAAGATTTAGACCATCTGAGAGCAATCATCGAAAAGACCGGAACTTATGCGTATGGGGAAAAAGCTTTTGGGCTTCTTGAAGAGTTGATCCTGGATGATGAACAACAGCAGGTTCTTGGATACCAATCCTGGAATATCTTTTTTCTATGGGCGGCCGTCCATCTGCTTGGGGCAGGCGACGGAGACCTGACGTCCTTAGGGATAGCGGATACGAATCAGGCTGATATAATCACCCAGTTTATCTCCCATGCCCGCAGGGATGATATTCAGGCGGGCATTAGGACGGACCTTGAGTATAAGGGGGAGCCTGTAAACCTTGGGCTGTTGACCACAGCTTCAAGCCTTGCTGTCCAGCTGGATATGACACACCCCCATACTGTTGGAATACTGACCCGGGACCTGACAGACAAGGAACAGATCACGGTTGAACAGTTCTCCAGCGCTTTTTCGATCAATTCAATTGAGACACATCCTTTTTTATCCGGCACCATCCGGGTACGGCTCACCTGTTCACACCCGAGAGTTCACAGGATATTGAAACACCATGAAAGTCGGGTCCAGCGCCTGCTTCACCAGGCCAACGGGCTGGTAAGCCCCAGATACCTCTTTTCAGAAATCATATTTGAGATTGAAGCCACGGGGTACACCCCCGTGGATATGAAATTTTCAGTGGATGCCATGGCAGCCATGAAGCTGCTCACCGGCAACCGGCTGTACTCGGACAAGCGGGTATTTTTAAGGGAACTGGTTCAAAATGCCGTGGATGCCTGCAACCTTAAAAGGATGTTTGACAACAGGTATGAACCGGACATTTCCATAGACTTTCATCCCCAATACCGGACCATTACGTTCAGGGATAACGGCATAGGCATGGACCGCCAGTGGATGGAGAAGTACTTTTTAAAAATAGGCATCTCCTTCTACCAGTCAGGGGATTCAAAAACCATCCACAAAAGCCAGGTGGATTGTAATTTTATCAGCAAATTCGGCATCGGATTTCTCTCAAGCTTTCTGGTAGCGGATCAGGTGGTTATCCGAACCCGAAAAAAAGGTTCTGCCGGCCTAATCATTACCATCAACACCCTTGAGGATTATTTTGACGTCAAATTTGCCGATGACGGATGCCCGGAAGGCACGGAGGTTTGCCTGCATCTTGCACAGGACAATATCAATTTTTCCAGAAGCATGGGGTATGTCTGCTATCTCAAGACCAATCTTCGGTTTCTGACCATCCCGGTTGCACTAAACGATCATGAAGGCAATACAACCATTCTGGGCTCAGAGGCCCTGGCCTATGAACCAAGCAAAAAATACGGACGGGAATTTGTGGCCTCCCTCAAGTTCCGGGACTCCCAGGGGTATCTTTTTCTAAAGGCACAACAGAACCTGGACACCCTTTATGCATTGGACTATGCCAGAGGCGGAGTCTCCATATTTCAGGACGGCATCTTCGTCACCCAGACAGAGACTCTTTTACCGGAAGGAGCAAGACAGAATATCATCGGCAGAATCAATCTGACCGGACAAGAACGATGTGAATTGAGCATGGACCGGAATCGCATCTTCTGGACAGATGTTCAGCTCCAGGATATCAAACACAGGATTCGCCTTGCCATCGTAGATCTAACCAATATGCTCATAGAGGATTCTTATGCTCAGAATCCCCCCCTGACCATTGAAGCAAGCCTAATCAATCACCTGGCCATTTTCTTTGACTTCAATGAAATCAATGACGAGATGTACGACGGACTGGCCAACCCCATCCGCCTGATCGTGGCCAAACGGTTCCGTGATTTTATCAGGATCAACTTTGCCCACACAGGGAAAAAAAGACATGTACCGGATGCAGACGGCTACGGGGAACAATGGCAACAGGACATTCTGGCCGGCTTTACCAAAAGAAGCCGGCCCCCGCTGCAGGATCGAGATATCTAATCCCCTTCAGGCGTTTTAGGACCTGTCAAGCACCCTGCGTACAGCCATGGCCATGGTCGCCAGGTGCATGGGTTTTTCAATAAGCCCGTCAATCCCTATGGCCTGGACTTTTTCACCCACGCCGTCTTCACTATACCCGGTACAGAGGATCACCGGTAATTGGGGGGCTATTCTTTTAGCCTCCTTTGCCAACATGAAACCGGTCATCCCCGGCATGGTCTTGTCGGTAATCATAAGATCAAACTTACCGGCGTCTTCTTTCAACAATTTTAAGGCATCCAGGGGATCACAAACCCCCTTGACCGTATACCCCAGGTTTGTCAGTAATCTTCGGCCTAGCTGAACAATGGATGCTTCATCATCCACCAGAAGGAGGCTTTCATTTCCCTTTGGGCTCTTATCGGGCCGGGAAGCTATCTTGGGTCTCTCTTCATTTTCATGGAGCGGGAGGAGAACGGTAAAGGTGGTGCCCTGGTTTTCCCGGGTCTCTACATCTATAATTCCCCCATGGCTTTTTACAATGCCATGAACAACGGAGAGTCCCAGACCGGTACCCTCCCCCTGTTCCTTGGTAGTAAAATAAGGATCAAAAATGGTATCCAGATATTTCTTTTTAATCCCGCACCCCGTGTCTATAACCTCAAGAAGGATATGGTCGATTCTCTCGATTTCCGAATATTGATCAAGAATCGGAGAATCATGGGGAATCGCACTGAGCCGAACAGTAATCACCCCGCCTGAATCTTTCATGGCGTGGGAGGCATTGGTGCACAGGTTCATGAGAATCTGGTGAATCTGGGTGGGGTCTGCATGGATCAGATCCTTTTTGGTCTTGAGCTGGACCGCGATTTTTATGGTGCTGGGCAGGGAGGCCTGGAGGAACTTTACGACCTCTTTTATTACGGGGCTAATTTTAAACGGATATTTTTCCTGTTCAGTCTGGCGGCTGAAGGCAAGTATCTGCCGGACCAGTTCCTTTGCCCGGTTGGCGCTCTGATACACCTGGGTAAGGCCGGAATGGATGTCCGGCAGTTCTTTTGCCATATCCATGGTCAGTTCAGTATGCCCCATAATTGCGAATAGAATATTATTGAAGTCATGGGCAATACCGCCGGCAAGGGTACCGATGGCTTCCATTTTCTGGGCCTGCCGGAGCATGTTTTCAACCCGGGCCAACTCTGTAATATCCCTTCTTACAAATACAAAGCCCAAGAGTTTCCCATTGCCATGAGATATAGGCGATACGGTTGTGTAGAACTCTTTTTTCTCGTCATCTTCCCCGGAAACTATCTGGCGGCCGGACCATGTTTTTCCCTTGCTGACCCTGTCAATGAGTTCGGCAAATGAAATGTCTTCATATTCGGTTTTATCGAAATCCGGATAGGGCTTTCCCATAATTTTGTTTCTCAAGATCCCTGTCATACTTTCGAATGCCGGGTTCACATAGAGGACCCGGGCCTCAGTATCCACGATGATGAGCGCCTCATCGATCTGTTCCACGGCCGAGGCCAGGCGGGTGAGTTCCGAAGTTCTTCGTTCCACCATATGTTCAAGGTTCTGTTTCATCTGTGTCAGGGTTATATGGGTTCGAACCCGGGCCAGGACCTCCTCTGGCTGGAAGGGTTTGGTGATGTAATCCACGCCGCCCACGTCAAATCCCCTGACCTTATCCCTGGACTCCTCAAGGCCGCTGATAAAGATGACGGGAATCTGGGCGGATTTTCTTTCAAACTTCAACCTGCGGCAGACTTCATACCCGTCCATATCCGGCATCCGTATATCCAGAAGGATGAGATCCGGCAGTTTCTTTTTTACGGCTTTTAATGCCGCCATGCCGTTAATGGCGGCTCTGACCTGGTATCCGCTGCCGGCCAGCA
>PIVQ01001431.1 GCA_003354055.1 Desulfobacteraceae bacterium
TCAGTAAAAATGGTGTGAATATCTTTAAGCGACAAGCCGCCGCCTTTAACCCTGATCTTTTCAGGCACAGGCGTTGCCTGTTTCATAACAAAACCTTCGGCAAGTTTGCCAGTCCAGTGGGGTTGAATAAAAAGCTCTTTTTCAACCAAGGTATCCAGAGTGATTGCAAGTTCAGACGGTTCGATTCTCTTCAAACTGATTCCCGGGGGAAGAAGGATATTTTTCCGCGTAATGTTCAGCTTGTTAACCCCCACGGAAGATTGAGAAAGGTTTAACTTGATATTGATCTGTTCCGGCTTTATAGCGTTAATTAACGGCCTTGCTCCGCTGATCAAAAGTTTGACATTGGAAGCAGAGGAGGAGATGATTTCCATTTTTTGATCCGGATTGATAAACTCCACGGGAATCTCATGTTCAGCCAGGGTTTCCATCCCTTTTGAAAAACTGGCCCATATCCCGGCAACACACGCTAGACAGATCAAACCGGCTGTCATAAGTTCGATGGCCTGATTCATTAATCCTTTTGTATCGGAATCATCCCCTGCGTTCTCCTGGAGCAATGTCTCAAGGTCAGACTGGTCTTGTATAATATGGATATCATTTTCTTTGAATGCGGTTATATCTCCCCGCTCTTCGGAGACAACAACTACCAATGCATCAGTGCGTTCCGTTATTCCGGCTGCCGCTCTGTGACGCGTTCCGAAAAATGACGGAAGATCCTCTCTTTTTGACAGGGGAAGTATGGCGCCTGCCCCCTTGATCCGATCTCCCTGTATAATGACAGCCCCGTCGTGCACGGGATTATCCGGCCAGAAAATACTCACAAGCAGTTTCTGCGACAATTTGCCCTCAATGGGTGTTCCTGCCTGGACAACACTGTCCACTCCCTGCTTCACCGGTAAAACAATCAACGCACCGATTTTTCTTTCAGCCAGCTCAAAAACACTTTGCGCAATGATCTGCACCGGGGTGTTTAACTGGTACCGTGGTATTCCCCACAAGATTGATTTGAAATTTTTGGTTTGGAGCACCCCTGAAATTTCATTTCGAAAGACAATAATAATAATCAGGGCTGCCAGGGCAATCACCCCCTGCATGGCCCAATTGGTAACGAT
>PIVQ01000607.1 GCA_003354055.1 Desulfobacteraceae bacterium
TCCGACGCGGTTGACGCCTGGGTAACGGCCTTGGTTGATATTTCCCTGGCTGTTTCCGAGTTTTTGGCAATTTCATTGATGGTGGCTGTCATCTCTTCGGTAGCGGCAGCAACCATGGCCGTATTATCCTGGGTAGTTTCCATTGTCTCGGAAATGGAATTCATATTGGTCCCCATCTCCTCGGAAGCCGCAGCAACCGCATTTGCCCGCTGGGATGAATCCTCGGCACCTTTGGCAAGCGTATTGGCAATATCCAGCAGCTTCCCGGAAGACTGCCCCACCTGACCGGAATTATCAGCAATATCTGCTACGATCTGCTGAAGGTTGCTTAAGAAAGTATTGAACCACTGGGCCAGTTCACCCAATTCATCATGGCTGTTCACGGGCAATTGTTTGGTCAGGTCCCCTTCACCCTGGGCAATATCTTTGAGGCTGAGTACAACCGCCTTGATGGGCCTGATGATAAACACCGCAACCAGAAGAACAATCCCACCGCAAAGCACGGCAGTCACTATGATACCGATAATCAGCAGCAGATTTCTGATTTTCGTTGCTTCGGCAAACACCTCTTTGGCCGGAGCGGTTGCCACGACCACCCATCCGGTCTGTTCCACTTCATTAAATGCAGTAATCTTGTCAACATCCTGATACGTATAATTGTATAAGCCGTTTTTCATACTCAACATTTTTTTCCCAAATTCAAAGGAGCTCAGGTCCAGCTTCATGATCTGGGACGTATCTGGGGGGTAGGCCAGCAGTTGGCCTTTTTTATTCATCATGTATACATAACCGGTCCCCCCCACCTTAATGGTATCCAGCTGGGTGGCAGTAAATCCGCCCAGATCAATAACCGCATAAAGCACCCCAATCGTCTTGTCCGACCGTTTAACCGGACTTGAAATCACCAGAATGGGTTTGCCTGAAGTTTTGCTTAGCAGGGCCTCGGAAATAAATGGCTTCCCCTTCATGGAGGCCTGGAAATATGCCCGGGAGGCCACATTGACCTTATTGACATTTTTAGCGTGGGAAGAGGCAATAACCAGTCCCTTATCATTGGTCAGCCGCATGCCGGAAAACACCTTGTGGGTATTGATGTAATACTTCATCTGGGCACTGGCGGAACTGCTGGAGGCTTGGGTATCAGATCCGTCCAGCGCATCAGCCATAACATCCATGCGGGACCAGGTATCCACGGCAATTGTATTTCGCCGCATCCATTGGGTTACTTTTGCATCTGCCGATGCGGCTATCTGTACCAGCTGCGCCGTAACGGTTTTCTCCAGACCGCTCCGGGCACTGATATAGGCCGTGAAGATGGCTATACCAAGCCCTAAAACAACCAGACCACCCAAAGGTAAAAGTAATTTTGACGTCAGTTTTAATTTCATGATGCCCCCGGTTAAATTTTTATTTGCTATGGATGTCGGTTACGAATTTCGTCAACAACTATATCCTGTTTTGGTTTAGGATTCAAGCGGCTCCTATCTATCATCAGTCAGCAGGCGTCATAAAAGACAGACTCAGAATATCTTTAATAATGCCGTCCTTTTTCATCTCCAGAAGTGTTTCATTGAATCGTTCAACCACTGCCCTATCATTATACTTCTTTGAAAATCCGATATAATAATTCAACTCACATTGTTTGCCTGCATATCGCAGATTATCCAGCTTTATTTTTTGGATCAGGGCAAACCCTGCATCCTTATTGGAAAAGACAGCGGTTACACGCCCTATGGAAAGCTTCCTAAATCCGGATTCATCATCCGGCCTGAGATCTATGGTGAACGCCCCGCCGCTCATTTCTTTCAGACCTTCCAATTTTTTAGATGTATTGGAGGGACCGTACACACCGACTTTATAACCCTTCATATCAGATACATCTGTATACTTCAGCGGATCATCGGTTCTGACAAAAAAACCATACTCTGTCTTTAAGATCGGCGGAGAAAAATACAGCCACTCCTCCCTTTCCTTGTTCTTGCCGATAACAAAAAGGGCGTGAGCCTTCCCCAAAGAGACTTCATTTTGGGCCCGTGTCCAGGGCAGCAATCGGAACGAACATATCAACTGACTCTTTTGACAGGCTGTTTCAATGATTTCTGCGACAGGGCCGGATACCCTGCCCTCAATATCATAACTGAAAGGCGAAAATTCCTGAGTATTAAATACAAGACTCTGACCAAAGGCCGCGGAACTAAAGCAAACCACCAAACAAACGGCCACGGCTCCCCAGATCCATTTTTTCCTCATGTTCACAGGCATTATCCTTTGATATTAGTTAACGGTTTATTCGCCCTTATCTTATAACAAATATGCACAATGATTTCGGTCTTGGTTCAGAACTCACTTTCAAAAAGATACACCTAAAGGAAATATTTTTCAAGCGGGTTGACGTCATCTAATGTAGTGCTCCCCCACAAAAAAGGGGGACAGAGCCGTATCGGACCTGCCCAGCAATGTTGGGCCTTCAATCTTTTTCGCCTGGCCGTAATCCGGCTCGTTTTCAGAGTTTCTGTGGTTACAATATCTTTTTGGACAAATCTTGAATAGATTTGAGTATGACACCAAATTTCCCAAAGATGCTCAAGCTAAGAAATAATTATCCCCTGGACGAAACCTATGCAATCCAGGGGATAATGACCTTGGTAAATAAAAAATTACTTTGTCTGCATTCCCAACTCATAGGCAATGCTCTGGGAAGGACCTTCCATGATTTCGCTGAAACTTTGTTCCAAACCCTTCCGCACATCACTTTGCACGTGTCTGTCCCAGTCCTCTTTTTTCTGCCACATGGACAGGACCAGAATTTCATTGGCGTCCTCACACCCGCGCAAGGTCTCGGAAGAAATATAACCCGTTGCCTCCATGGCATTTTGCCGGGCCTGGATAAGCATGGATGAGGCCTTTTCCAAACTCCCGTCTTTAAACCGTCGCCGAATAACTACCTTAACCGTCATTTTCTCCTCCTTTAACTATTATGGGGTTGTTATCTCCTGCTGCATCCTGCCTATGTAATGCAAATCATATGGAGGATTCAGTGCTCAAAGTTTCCTGTTGTAAACATCTGCCGTAATCAAAAAAAGAAGCAGGATTTATCGAAAACCAGATGACCACTGTCCAATGAACGACGAAAGATACGGTGCAAGTTCTGTTGGCAGAGGGATAGATGCGGTGATATTCCGAGGTTGCGTCCAGCAAGAGCCAGGTTCTTTCAACCTGAAGTTAACTCAATTCTAAAATATAATGACAGGCCTGTCAAAACAAAATCCATTTCATCAGATCCGATCAAAGGAATACAGCCAGTTTGACAAACCCGGCATTTGAATCCATAATCCCGGCCCATGGAAACGGATCGAAATTTTGACGACCTGGCCCCCAGGTTCAGGCGCAAGGTATATGGCGGATTAAAAGGGCAGATACGACTGGCGGTTCTGGAAAAGGACCTGAGAGAATTTTATCCGCCGGCCATGGCGCCTGCTGATGATAAGTCCTTAAACATTCTGGATGCCGGGGGCGGATACGGCCCCTTCTCCCTTGGCCTGGCCAGGCTGGGCCATGAGATCACCCTTTGCGATTTGTCCGCCAACATGCTGGATCTTGCGCGTGAAAAATTTACCAAAGAAGGGGCGGACAAGAAATTAACCATCTGCCACGGCCCGATTCAAGCGCTTCCCCAAAAATCAAATGCTCCCTTTGATCTGATTCTCTGCCACGCGGTTCTGGGGTGGGTGGTTGATCCCCGGAGTCTAATACGGCATCTCATGGACCTTCTGCCCGAAGGGGGAATGCTGTCCCTGACCTTTTACAACCTCAACGGCATGATATACAAGAACCTGCTGAGGACCAACTATAAAAAGATACTGAAAAAAGCCTATACCGGTTATCGGGGCAGTCTGACACCAACATGGCCCAGAACACCTGAAACAGTCCTGGACTGGCTGTCGGATCATCCTCTGGAGATTCTCTGCCACAGCGGCATCCGGGTATTTCACGATTATATTCTGGACCCCACGGACCGGGACAGGGATCCTGATACCGTCAAAGCCCTTGAACTTGAATTTTCCAGACAGCTTCCGTTCAGGGATCTGGGCCGTTACCAGCACATTCTCGGCATTAAGAAATCCAGCGGGAAGAAGAATGCCGATTCAACGCCAGCAAATGTTAGGCAATAAAAACTAACTATAACATTTAATATCTTTTAGTCACACACCTGGATTATTTACAAATTATCCTTATCTTTAAATTAACCGCTTAGTTTTTCAAAGGGGTTAGCCGATATACTTAATTAGGGAAAGAAATCAATCCCTTATACGAGTACGAAAGGAGGACAATCATGAATAATAATGACAAACCATTTGAAGTTGAAAAAACCTTTGGACTTGGCGTATTGCTCAAGCTGACCCAAAAAACCCTCAAGGGTGTAGACATTTCCACTACCGGTAACAAATTCACCTCCACCCTTAGCAGAGAAGAGATGAACGATGCGGTAAGCCGTATCATGCAAACCCATAATATTCGCCTAAAAATCAAATAAT
>PIVQ01001432.1 GCA_003354055.1 Desulfobacteraceae bacterium
AGGGCACCAAATCCGCCCACGCCGCCCACACCGATAAACACGGCCAGGTCCTGTTCCCCAAGCTTGGCTTCGATAATGGACTGATAGGGGGTGGTAATGGCATCCGCTACAACCGAGAGTTCTTCCAGGGTTATGTCAGCTGCGCCAACGGGCTTCATCTGGTCGTCCACGTCCACTTTGCACAGTTGTTTTGCAGGAACCACGATATGGCTTGCAAACCCGCCCTGAATGTCATTGCCCGGCATTTTCTGGGCCATGCAGATATTGCCCATACCGGTTTTGCAGACATGACATTCCCCGCAGGGCATGACCGCAGGAACCACTGCGGCACATCCCGCCCAGTCATCGGTCCCCGGGCCTGTGGCCTGGACAAGACCGCTGATCTCATGGCCCAGGGTCAGGGGCAAAGGTGATTTTACCGGCACTCCATCATAGAAGAAACCTAAGTCCGTATGGCAGACTCCGCATCCGCTGACACTTAAGAGAACCTCGCCTTCGCCCGGCTCCGGCAAGGGGGATTCCACACGTTCCAGCGGGCTGCCGGGTTTAACCATCTGCCAAGATATCATTTCTGTCATGATCATCTCTCCTTATTTATTTTCTGTATTGGTTTCTTTTAAAACGCTGTCTTCAGCTGTCTCGGTCTGACTCACAATCATGGACAAACCGGTCGTATCCGTTAAAAATTAGAAAGTTGTTCCGCTTTACCCGGGCGATCATTGTAATGCCCAGATCCCGTGCCAGTTCAAGCCCCATATGGGTGATGCCGGACCGGGAAATCAATACCGGTATTTCCATCAATGCCGCCTTTATGACAATCTCCGAGGTCAGACGGCCGGTCGTGTATAGAATCTTGTCACGGCCTTGGATGCGCTTAAGCCACATCTGGCCGGCAATGGTATCCAGGGCATTGTGGCGGCCTACATCTTCAATGAAAATTTCAACCTCGCGGGTATTGCACAGGGCACATCCGTGAACCGAGCCTGCCGCCTTGTAAATCTCGTTGTGCCCGGTTATAGACTTGATAAGCCTTTTCACGGTTGACTGGTGAACCGTCATGGGTTCAGGCTTGGTGTCGTAAAGCCCGTCCAGGGTGCAGCTGAAAAGGGT
>PIVQ01001433.1 GCA_003354055.1 Desulfobacteraceae bacterium
TTAAGAAAAACATTAATTATTGTAGATGAAGCACATAACTTATTTGATCCATCATTTCCAGCACCACAAAGAGCAAACTTAGATATAATTGAAAAGACAATATTTAATTCATATAAAAAGTCAGGTGATAATTCTGTAAAAATATTATTATTATCAGCGACTCCATTATCAAATAATATTATGAGTTTTATAAGAATGATGAATATATTTCAATCACAAAAATCAAAAAGAGTAAAACCTAACTTAGAACATTTTTATAATAAATACTTAAAATCTGATATGTCTGGATTAAATAGCACTGGTAAAAAACTATTTAGATCTGATATTGGAAAATATATATCATATTTAGATATTTCAAAAGACAAAAATATATTTGCTCAACCAAGATTCTTTAAACAAAATATAAAATTAACAGAATTTGTAAATTTAACACAATTAGAAATGGAATTAGCAAAATTAAAAGAAGAGAAAAAAAATATAGCAAAAAGTTGTTCAGTTACAGATTTAAATAGACAATTAAAAGCATTAAAAGCACCTGAATATGATAGTTTACCAACAGGAATCAAAATAATGATGATAAAGAAAAACTTTCCATCAGTATCAGGAGTAGCATTAAATAAAGTTTTCCCAAAAATTACAGATTTAAAGAAAGGTTGTAAATCTGTTTCTGGAGCAGCAGAAAAGAAAGCTTGTAAAGATAGAATTAGTCGTGAAGTAAAAGCAGCAAAAGCAACACTTAAAGGTCAAGCGAAAGAAGCATCTAAAGAATGTAAAAGAAAATATAAAGCACACTATAAAACAGAAATTGACAGAGTTAAAGGAAAATTAGTACAAGGAGCAAATACACAAGAAGTTCAATTTCAAAAATGTAAAACAAGATCAAACGCATTAAGTTGTATGGAAAAAATATCATTATGGGGTAAAAAAGATAGAATACCAATAAACTTACAATTTGAAAAACCTACATTTGATGCTAATACTTTAAGTTCATTAATTGATACACAAGCACCAAAAATGGCTAAATTATTTGAAAATATTACAGAACTAGATAAAAGAGACCAGAAAACTCATGGTAAAAAGTTTAAACATATTATTTATGTTAATAATAAT
>PIVQ01001434.1 GCA_003354055.1 Desulfobacteraceae bacterium
AGGCTCATCATGGCCTCTTTGGGAAGTTCGGTCATTTTCTTGAAATTTTCAGGGCAAAAATCCACCATCGCCCCCTCCTCTTTTTCCAGGTACAGGGGAAAACCGTGGGTCCGGCAGATCACCGGCCTGGCGTCATAGAGCAGGCAGGCATGGTCTATCAACAGGGGACACTTGTCCTCTCCTATTTCAACCTGTTCCAGGATCAGAGCCTGATCAGTTTCCGTCAACGCCGCAAATGCCCTGGACATGGCAAAGGCTTCAACCGGAAATAAGTTCAAAAATCTGCAACAGGCATCACATCCTTTTTTACAGGCGATCTGATCTTGATACCTGTCCGTTACCGTTTGAACATGGGCATCTACTCTTGTCAGCAGGTCGTTATAGTTTTTCAGCAGTTGATCAAGGATATCCTGGGACATATATCATTGGTCCTTTTGGTTAAAAAAGACTTGAATATACCCGACTCCGGGAAAAATGGGAATAGGGCAAGGCAAAATTCAATCCTGTTAAGGTGATGTTAAAAAGTATCGCATTCCGTCACATATCTCTTACTCTTATTTACACTTCTTTACTGGACTATCTTTCGAACAATATGTATTTTCGTTTGAAAGATAGAATTTGTGAGAGCCCGAAAATTTAGGGCGCTGACAATTCAGGTGAAAGTTGACGAAGGAAAAGGAGAATAAAATGAAAAAAGCACTTTTGTGTGTGGCAATTCTGGCAATGATGACGGGTTCTGCATATGCTGCAGATTGGAATTTTTACGGATCAGCCCGTGTTGAAACTTTTTATACAGATACGGATAACGGTGATGGTACCAGCACCAAGAATTTTAGTGAAAGCCTTCAGAGCAACGCCCGTATCGGTGCCAATGTTAAGGTCAGTGATGAGCTGACGGGGCGTTTTGAATACGGTGCGGACGAAGGAAACGCAAATCTTCGTCTGCTCTATGGTACCTGGAATTTTGGTCCGGGTACATTGACGGTTGGACAGGACTATACGCCCCTGTACCTGCCTATATCCAATCAGGTTTATGCCGGAGACAACGGCCTGGATGGCTGGGGAGAGCCCTCTCCCTCACGTTCAGCCCAGATCAAACTGACCTTTGG
>PIVQ01001435.1 GCA_003354055.1 Desulfobacteraceae bacterium
ATCAGGTCGGGCCGCATCAGTGTGACGGCATCCAGAGCCTGTTTTCCGTTACTGGCCTGTGTGACATTGCCAATGTTGTTTTTTTTCAGCGTCTTGACAATCAAAGACCTCATGAGTGCTGCATCTTCGACAACCAGCACAGACAGTTTCGTTAATTTTTTCATTCCATCCTCTTAGGCCATAAAGACGCTTTTTGTCAAGATAAGTATGAAATACTATTTGCAGATCTTCCCTGATCTAACTATTACGAAATTCTATTGGCGTTGTTTGGGTCCAGCGCCGAAATGCTCTGGAAAAAGAACTGGGTTGGGAGAATCCCAACAGCAGCGAAATTTCCGCCAGATCCTTTTCAGGGTCCCTTAGATAACTGATGGCCAATTCCTTACGGGTTTCATCCAGTATTCGGCTGAACGATGTGCCAAATCCTTTCAATTTTCGCTGCATGCTGCGAACGCTCATGTTCAATGAGAGGGCAATTTTTTCTTTGGCAACATCCCCTGAAGAAAGGCAGCTGACAATGGCATCCTTTACCTGGTGGGTAATCCCCCTTTTTTCAAAGGTTGCCAGGTATTTAATCATAATCTGATCATTCAGTCTTGCCATATTGGGATTTCCCCCGACCAATTGCTCGTCAACAACGGACAAAGGAATAGTAAGGCTGTTCCGGTTTGAATCAAAGACGACATCAACATTAAAATAGTCTTTGTATTTCACCGTGCAGTCCGGTTCTTTGCGGTTTAAATGAACGGATACCGGATCAAAGCGCTCCCCATAATTGATCCTACACATATGCATGGCGCAGGTAAGGATGGAGTCCACCCGGGCATATCCGCCGGCAGAAACCGGTTTGTCCTGATAGATGATGCTGACACCGGTCTTTTCATCCTTGATTGTAATATGCGCCCCCTCGCCCACGACTTGCCAATACCGCTCCAACCGGTTCATGGCTTCCCTGAGCGTTCGACTTGCCAGCCACCCGTATCCCAAAGCATTCAGATGGGACGGATGCCAGAATTGAGGCGCTTTAAGACCAAAGCAAGGATCGTCAATCAACAAAGCCGCCTCATCCCATATCCGGTCGATTACCTCAAGGGAGATTCTCTCTCC
>PIVQ01000608.1 GCA_003354055.1 Desulfobacteraceae bacterium
TCCTCATCAATATCCAGGACTTCCTGCTGACAATGCCCCCTGACCCTTCCCCTGAGAACATCCATGACCAGCCGGCCGGCGATTTCAGGGGTTCTGGCAAATGCGGGAGAATGAATCTTAACCCCGGCAGGGATGCCCATGACCGTCAGGGTTTCCCCAACGGCCGCACAGACATCCCTGGCTGTCCCGTCTCCGCCGGCAAACAGAAGTAAGTCCACCTTCATTGCCTTCAGCAGTTGCGCAGCCGCACGGGTATCAGATGCGTCAGTTTCGAATGTGCCCGTGCCTGATTTCACCGGCATCTCCAGCACTTGAACATCAAGACCGCATCCCCGGGCAACCGTCTCGCCCATGTCTCCGGGCGGGGCGATGATCCGAATATTTCCAGCCGGGTTGCTGGCCCTATCTGCTTCCGGGTTGCTTGCGTCGCATGCAACCTTACTTTCAGACAACACCGCCAGTGCTCTTGCCGCCTTTTCAGGGGCCAGGGGAAGGGCACCCAACGCCCTGGCCTTATCCGCCAGGCCATCGGTGCCCTTAAGGCCGACTCTGCCGCCCATACCGGCAATAGGGTTTATGATCAGTCCGATACGAATCATGCAGGCTTTTTCGCTTTCTTCAGATAAGACCTCCAGGTAATTGCCCATTGTTCCGGATCATCAGACGGCGAGCCGTCCACCTGGTGGCAGACACTCTGATGGGGAGCTGTCTTAATGATTTCCGGGTTTTCATAAGCCTCCTTGAACACATGCTTCAGGGTATTGATATACTCGTCCAGATCGTCCCTGGACGGGGTTTCCGTCGGCTCAAGGGTAATGGGTTCCGGAATATGGTAGGGATGATGACTGGTCCAGTAATGCATGCCGAAGTCCATCATTCTGCGCTGGATCTCTCCTGAGGTCACACCGGTATCAGCCGTGAGTTTCTCAATGGTATACCTGGCCTGCTCTATCCGCTGTTTGCCTTGGATATAGGGGGCATCCACATAGGAAATTTCCATAAGTTTTTTAAACATGTAGTTGTTGTTGAGCACCGCCACCTTGGACACTTCATAAAGGCCTTCAGCCCCCAGACTCATGATCCAGGCATAGGCCTTGAGCACCACCGGTGCCACTCCGTAAAAGGACCGGACCTTGCCGACGGATCTGCCCTCTTTGGCATAGGAGTTGTCAAACACGTACTTTAATGAACCCTCTTCTTCAACTTCATTGATAAAAGGGCCGGGCAGGAAAGGCTCCAGTTCTTTAATAACACCTGTGGCACCGCAGGCAGGCCCGCCGCAACCATGGGGGGTGGAAAAGGTTTTATGCAGGTTAAAAAAGCAGAGATCGAATCCTGCTTCCCTGGCCCGGGTTACCCCCAGAAGACCGTTGGCATTGGCCTGGTCATATCCGCAGAGTCCGCCGTTTTCATGGATAAGCCTTGTAAATTCCAGGACCCTGGGGTTATACACACCTGTGTCCTCAGGATTTGCCACAAAGAACCCGGCTGTTCTGGGTCCGATTGCAGCCTTAAAGGCCTCAAGATCGGGATATCCGTCCTTGTCCGGACCGATGTGGATAATTTTATACCCCTTGACTGCCGGAGCTGCCGCATCAGACGGATGGGAATAGATGGTGGTGATAATCTCATCTCGCTGATCAGCCTCGCCCCTGTCCGTAAAATAATTATGGAGTACCGAGGCCATGGTCAGAATTCCCTGACTGCCGCCGCCCGGCTGGAAGGTAAACCGGTCCAGTCCTGAAATTTCCCGAAGAAAGCAGTCCATCTTGTAAAAAATCTCCATCATGCCCTGAACGGTTTCTTCGGGCTGAAGGGGATGGAGCTCCGTAATCTGGGGCTGTCGGGCCAGCACCTCGTTGATTTTAGGGCTGTACTTTACAGTACAGGTACCCTGGCCGATTTCAATATTAAAGTCTGCGCCCAAAGTTTCCTGGGACAGCCGCATATAGTGACGCAGCACCCTGTGCTGGGCAATTTCCGGCAATGCAGGCGGTGTTTTACGTTGCATGGATGCCGGAATATCGGTTTCCCCTACTTGCGCCCGGATTTCAGGTTCTGCGCAAGGCACCTGAATGCCCCGTTCCCCCGGTGTGTTCAATTCAAAAATAATGGGCTCGTCCCATTTGGCCTGGTGAAAATTTTCCCTGACCTTTGCGCTTCTGTCTATGAGGTCCATATTTATCTTCCTTTCTGTTGCTGCCCCTGTTATGAGGCAATGATCCGGGCAAGGGTTTCGGCCAAACGATCAAGATCTTCTTTAGTATGGATTTCAGTGACGCAATACAGAGCGGACTGGCCTAAACTCGGGAAATCTTCTGACAGATCTTTGCCCCCGTATATCCCTTCATCCGTTAAGCCCTTGTTGATCTGCGCCACGGTTTGCCCGGTATCGTTGAAATCCACCACAAACTCTTTAAATCCGGGTGAGGAAAATCCGGGTGCGGTCACACCGGGAATCTCATTGATCATCTGCTGGGTATATCTGGATTTCTGAAGGATGGTCTGCCCCACCTCTTCCATCCCCTTAGGTCCCATGCTGGCAAGATAAACCCCGGCTGTGATGCCCCAGAGGGCAGACTGGGTGCCCACATATTCCTTGCCGTGCTCCCGGTGGTGCCCAAAGGAAGTCCGGTCGTAGGCCACATCGTCAAATCCGTATTCACCGGGTTTGCAGGTGGGCACAATCCCGAACAGTCTGGAGGGGAACTCCATGACATAGCGTTCCTCATCCCGGGTGGCCATGAAACCTGCCTGACCGCCCCCGTAGTTCATATGAATTCCCAGAGGCTGAAGATCACCACAGATAATATCTGCCCCGTACTGGGCGGGCGGCGCCAACACGCCTAAGGAAATTGGGTCCACATCAACAACACTTTCAGCACCGGCCTTGTGGGCCAAATAGGATATTTCCTCTCCCCGGGTCTGGATAAAACCAAGGAAGGACGGATTTTCAAAGTATACCGCTGCGGTTTTATCAGAGAGCTTTGCCGCCAGATCATCCAGGTCTAATTGACCGGTCTTGGCATCATGACCCACCCTGACGATGTTTATCCCGGGGCTGCAATAATTTTTAATTGCCATGAACTTGTCAGGATCCATGATCTCCGGCACCAGGACCTCGTTGCGCCCGGTCATCCGGCAGGCCATGCGAAGGGAGGTGGCAGCTGCCTGATAGCCGTCCATGGTCGGCACATTCACCACATCCATGTCCACAAGTTCCCCCACCATACTCTGGTATTCGAACAGGGACTGGAATCGTCCGAAGTCATTGTACATCTCGCCACCATAGGCGGTAAGAAACTCACCTCTTGAGTTTATCTCATCACAAATGGCAGGCACATAGTGCTGGGCGCAGCCGGCCCCTAAAAAACTTAAAGCCTCGTCACAATGCTGATTCTTGGCCAGGATTCGGGTAACGTGACGCTTGAGTTCAAGCTCAGAGCCCAATGCTCTGGGCAGGTCCAGGTTCCGTTTCAGCTTCAGATTTTCGGGAATCTCTTCATGGAGATCTTCCAGGGATGAAAGCTTAAGTTCCCGAAGCATCGCAGCCTGGATCTCAGGCGCTGAGTTAGGGATATAGGGATGATTTTTCAGGCCATTGACTGCCATGGTCTCTCCTTACAGTATTGATGATGTTGGTCAAAGGCCTCCGAAACAATTGCCCCGGAGGCCGATTTTATTTGTTTTTTCATTTTTATCACAGTTTTCTATAATAGCAGAATCCATACCATTGTTTCCGCCCTTGGGCAGAAACTCTGTTAATTATCTGATTTTAAAAGAAAACTACCAAAACAGCTGTATGGTACGCAATATATTCAGCCATGTTATCGCCAGAAGTTTGTCATTTTTGTCACAACAACTCCATTATTGACAAAAATATTGTCAAATCAAAACAAAGGGCGTAGGATATCCCGACCAAGCCACAGAAGGAGTTACCATGGTTAATATCCACGCCCACAAAAACGATTTAAAACGAATCACAAAAATGATTAAAGGCATGCTGAATGTGGATGCCGCCATCTTTGATCTGGACAGCCAGTTGCTTGCTGCCACGGACGAATACATCAACCAGAAGGGTCACAGGGTCCATGCCCCGTCCATTCAGGAAGTTTTGACAAACGGTAACGTGGTGGTGAACAAACCCGGCCATATGCCGGCCTGTTCCGGCTGCCGGTTTATCGGAAACTGCCCTGCCAAAATCGAAATTTTAAAGCGGTTCGGTCCCTCTTCAGAGCCCCTTGGGGTAATGACACTAACCTCTTTTTCCCAGCAAGGGCATGATAAAATAACCAGGGAAACAAAAACTTACGTTGAAGCACTCACGCTTTTTTCCGAATGGATTGCCGATTTAATTTCAGACCGGGATAAGGCAAGGGCCTATTCCGAATCCGAAGAGGTTCTCAATACCCTTATGGATCTGTCCTCCGATGCCATGCTCACCATTGATAGCCGGGGGATGGTTACCCGGGGCAATGACCAGGCTCTGAAACTGTTT
>PIVQ01000609.1 GCA_003354055.1 Desulfobacteraceae bacterium
GGTGAACGTGTAATCCTATTGATGGGGGTACTTCGATGTGCCCTGAAACTCTTCTTTATATTGCCCGGGAGCTATACCGGTCCATCGTTTGAACGCCCGCTGAAAGGTGGACGGATCAGAAAATCCCAGCAGATAGGCTGTCTGGGTAATGGACAACCCCTGGCCAAGATACTTTTGGGCAAGCTCCTTTCGGGTCTCCGTAAGAAGGAGCCTGAACGACGTGTTTTCTTTTTTCAAGCGGCGGTGAAGGGTGGAGCGGTCCATGTTCATGGCATCTGAGGCCGCCTGAATGCTGACCGTTCCCTGATGCAGATGCCTGACCATGAACTCCTGAACCTTGTTTTGAAATGTGAGTTCTCTGGACAATTTTTCAATGGATGTATCTGCATGTTTTTCCAGGACGGCCCGCAAATAGGCATCACTTCCGGGGATGGGCTGGTGAAGCTCCTTTTCCTTTACCCATATCTGGTTCGCCTCCTGGTCAAAAAGGACCGGGCATTTGAAAATATCCTTATACACATGGGCATACCCGGGATCCTTGTGCCTGAAACAGACCCGGACGGGATTAAATTCCCTTTGGGTGATCTGCCTGGCATACTCAATGGCAAGGGAGGCGTGGTGCTCTGGTATCCACCGGTTTTCATGCCTGGGAGACACGTTGGTGTAGGTGATGCCGTACAGATCTTTTTCCTTGATAAGATCTATCCGGCCGTTGTTGCAGATGATCATATCATACCTGGCCCAGGCCTGGAGTGCTTCCAAAAAGTTGTTGCAGTTCATGGCCATCAGCACCACAAAATGTTTGGTCTGGGTCTGGTAATGCTGCCGAAGGGTCAGGCCGATGGCCGGATTGTTCGAGACTTTTTCGGCAATCTGCCAGAGATTGAGAAACTGGGTCATGGTGATCCTGGCATCAGGATCATCCATTTTTTTCCTGCTGATGCCGGTCTGCTTCTCCAGGGTTTGAACAGACATACCATGGTCCCTGATGACGTCAAACAGGGCAATCACAGCCACGGCAGATGTTGTTTTTGCAGCTCCCATTAAAATTTTATATATATGATTCTTCGGGCATATTCAACAAATGGATTCAGCGCCTGGCCAGATGGGGAACCATGATTTCGAACATTTTCACGATCTCCTCCTCTGTAACCACCAGCGGCGGCATAAGACGGATCGACTGCGGTTTGGGCGCATTGATGAGCAAGCCGTCCTCCAGGCAGCGGTCAGCAAGGTCTGCTCCCGGTGACTTAGCAAGATCAAAGGCCATCAGCAGCCCTTTTCCCCTTATGTTTTCAACTTCATGGGTGATGGACAATTGGTCCAACTTCTCCTGAATAATCTTCTCCATCTTCCGGACATGGGCCGGAATATCTTTTTCCAGCAGTTCCCGGAGTACGGCAAGTCCTGCGGCCATAGCCAGTGGCTGGCCCGTATAGGTCCCGCCCTGATCGCCCGGATCAAAGATATCTAAGTTTTCTTTGGCCAGCATGGCAGACAGGGGAAATCCTCCGCCGATTCCCTTGCCCAGTGTCATGATATCCGGTTCTACTCCATATTGTTCATAGGCGAACATGGTCCCGGTTCTTCCCATTCCGGTTTGGATTTCATCAAAGATGAGCAGAGTCCCGGTCTTATCACACATCAGGCGTAAGTCCCGGATAAAATTTTCTGTCGCCGGAATGATCCCGCCTTCCCCCTGAACCGGTTCGATCATCACGGCACAGGTTTTGTCCGTAATCAGGTTCCGGATTGAATCGGCATTGTTGAATATCCCCTTTTTAAATCCCTTGGATTTGGGTTCAAACAGGTCTTCCCATTCTTCTTTGCCCGTGGCCGCCATGGTGGTCAGGGTTCTACCGTGAAATCCCTTCTGGGTGGTAATGATTTCATAGGCCCCGTTTTTTTTCTTCTGCCCGTACTTTCTGGCAAGCTTGATGGCCCCTTCATTGGCCTCGGCCCCGGTGGAAGTGAAAAACACCCGGTCAAGGCAGGTCTGTTCCAGCAGCAAATCGGTATATTCCAGCATTGGCGTATTGTAAAATGACGGGCTTGCATTAATGAGCGTTTTTGCCTGATCGGTCAGCGCCTTTACCAGAACATCCGGACAATGCCCCAGACAATTGACCGCCCATCCGCCTATGAAATCCAGATACGATCTGCCTTCGGTATCTTCCAGAACAAGTCCTCTGCCCCTGGCCATAATAATCTCCGGCCGGGCAGTAATGCTGAGTAATCCTGAATTGGCAGTTTGAATCAATTTTTCTGTGTCCATGACGTAATCCTTTGGCTTGATCATATTCCGAATACACCCGGCTTCTACACCGGGCAAAGAAAATGAGTATCCAATTCACGGATAAATATCAATGGGAAACATACTGTTTTTTTAAGAGATGTTTATAGCAGGTTGTGTCTCTATTCGAATTTTTTGGCGTTGTTACAGGAAGACCGAAGCATAGCAACCGCCGGTCCGGATGGGGTGTCCGGCCTGATTGAACAATTTTAAGAGGCGCTAAATTCGCTCCGTAAAACGCCGTTTATGCGGGTTCCCGCTACGACGTTTTCTCACTCCACTTCATTAAGCGCCTCTAAAAAATTCCAATCTAATGGCACAGACACCCCACCCGGACCTACCCGGTTAATGAACCGTTGATATCAAATTATTGGTTGGGATGCTTTACTGCTTTTATTTTGTTGATAGCCCTTTTAACTATCCAAGGTAAAATTATACACCATTGAATGAAGCTAATAAAAAAGAGTGAGCTTAAAAAAACAATTTCATTTTTTAGGGTCGCCGGGATGATTATGTTAAAGAGTCCTAATACCCAATGAAAAATTAAACTAACTGGAAAAGCAAGAAGAAGTGCGATAATAGAAATTCCCTCGTGCACTTCTGGGTTCTCCCATCCAATACAAAGCATACAGATTAAAATCAGAAAGATACTGAGCCAGATTATTCTTATGATTTTTTTAAATTTATTCATATCTCACTCAACTTTCGGTGATTGGAAAAGACAGTTAATTGGAATATAACCATTTGAAATGCTTATTAAAATTGACGAATTTCACAATTTTTGGTATAGTTTTGTCGCCAAACAAACAACACAAAAAAAGGAAATTCGTCAAAATGAATACTACCTCTGCTGGCGTACAAAATCAAACTCAAAATTCAGAACAGCTCGGTGTCCTTGGTGAATACTTTTCAACCTTCAAAATCGGCACACTCCTGAATAGGTCAGGGATAACCAAAACAAAAGGAACTTCTCCGCTTGCCATTTTCACGGCCTTGTTCAACCTGGCCTTTTGCAGTACAAATTTATATCAGGGTATTGTGAAAAACAAAGAAACTCAGGTCGATAAGGACGCTGCCTACAATTTTTTGAATTCACCCACTTATAATTGGCGGCGCTTTACCCTTCTTTTTTTCCGTCGGATTTATTCTGTCATCAGAAACCTTCTTGATGATTCTTCCGAGGAAGTCCTTATCTTTGACGACTCTACCTATAACCGTAATCGTTCAAAAAAAGTCGAGCTTTTGTCCCGGGTGTTTGATCATACAGACATGAAATACATAAAAGGATTCCGGATGCTGACTCTTGGTTGGTCTGACGGCAACAGTTTTCTCGGAATTGATTTTGCCCTGTTATCCTCAGCAAACAAGAAGAACCGATACAATGAAATCAATTCTCATATCGATAAACGGACTTGTGGGTATCACCGTCGCCAGGAGGCGATCACAAAAACCACAGCACACTTGGTGCCGATGGTTAAAAGAGCCCTTGATAATGGCGTTCGAGCCAAATATGTACTAATGGACAGTTGGTTTTCAATGCCCTCCGCCATAGCTGCCCTTCGTGAGCATATACACGTTATCTGCATGATGAAAGATCAACCGAAATGGTTGTATGACTATCAAGGCAAAAAACTCAGGCTGTCCGACCTCTACGGAAAATTGAAGAAAAAACGGGGACGGGCAAAAATAAAGGCACATGCTGTTGTGACCCTTTCCAATGGCGAACAGGCAAGAGTCGTTTTTGTCCCCTGTGACAAAAAACGTGGTTGGCTTGCACTTTTATCGACAGATCTGTCTATTCCTAATGAAGAAATCATTAGGTTGTACGGCAAACGTTGGGATATCGAGGTCTTTTTCAAAATGTGCAAGCAGCACCTGAAGTTGGGAAAAGAAATACAAATCAGGAATTACGACGGTCTGGTCGCTCATACATCTCTGGTCATTGCCAGGTATAATATGCTCAGCCTTTTCCAGCGGCAACACATGGATCAGAGGTCATTTGGAGAACTCTTCAGGGCATGCCATGAGGAGATGCTCAATCTATCCTTTATGGTTTCTCTAAAAAGGATCATGCGTTTAGCCTTGGCAAACATAAGGCGGATTTATGGTTTTACAGGGCAAATGACACAGGCCATGCTTGATTTGGTGATGGGGCAAGCACTTGCCTATTTCGGTTTGACAAATAGGTCAAAGGATTTTTTGG
>PIVQ01000610.1 GCA_003354055.1 Desulfobacteraceae bacterium
TTCAAAAAGGTCAACGTCGCCTACGGAAATACCCTGTTTCTTCAGCACTTTGGGAATTGCATAAATGGGAGCCATGAGGACATATTTCATATCAATGCCGTAAGAGGCCTGGGCACCGACTTCCGCCAGAATGGTGCAGCCCAGTTCCTTGGCTTTAGCTTCACTCATGAGTACCAGAGCTGCGGCACCATCGGAAATGATGGAGGCGTTGCCGGCTGTACCCACCCCGTCCTTTTTAAAGGCAGGTCTCATCTTGGCAAGAAAGTCATAGGAGGATTCCTGAGGACATTCATCCGTATCAAAAACTAAAGGATCTCCCTTGCGCTGGGGAACCTGTACCGGCACGATTTCATCTTTAAACCGGCCAGCTGCAACCGCCTCATTAGCCCTGCGGTAAGACTCAGCAGCAAATTTATCCTGATCTTCACGGGTAACTTCCCAGCGTTCGCAGCAGAGCTCGTTGGACATCCCCATGTGGAAATCATTGACAATATCCCAGAGACCGTCATGGATCATATGATCTTCAATACGCCCTGGGCCCATGCGGTGTCCCCACCGGGCCTTGTCCATGTAATAGGGAGTCATGCTCATATTTTCCATGCCACCGGCCACCACAACATCGGCATCTCCGCATTGAATGGCCTGGGCTGCCAGCATAACCGCCTTTAAGGATGATCCGCAGACCTTATTGATGGTAATGGCTTCCACTTCCCAGGGTAACCCCGCCTTTACCACAGCCTGTTTGCCGGGATTCTGACCGTATCCGCAGGGCAGTACCATGCCCATGATACATTCACTGACCTGGCTTTCTTCAATATTGGCACGACGGATAGCTTCCTTGATGACCAGGGACCCAAGATCGGTTCCTCCGATCTTGCTCAGGGTGCCGCCGAAATTTCCTAAGGGGGTCCGGGTTGCGCTTACTATGACCGCTTTATTCATTGTTAGGCTCCTTATATCTTCGATAACTTTCTTGGTTTAATTCACTCCTTTATCATAACCGCCTGCGCGGTCAGCGAGAACAGGTATCAGCGAGAACAGCTGGATCAGTTTGTGGTTGGGCTACGCCCGCCACTTTTTATTGTTTTTTGCTGTTCTCGCCGTTCAAGCGGTTCTCGCAGTTCTCGCTTCTATTACATATTCCGCCGATATTTACCACCCACTTCATACAACGCACTGGTGATGGTACCCAGAGAGCAGGTTTTCACGGTTTCCATGAGCTGTTCAAACATGTTACCGCCGTTAAGGGCGGTTTCCTTCAGGGCAGCCAGGGCAGGATCAATATCTTCGGCATGGGCGTCCTTGAAAGAGGCCAGACGATCAAGTTGGGCATCTTTCTGATCATCTGTGGCACGGGCGAGTTCCAGATGGTTGGCCATTTCCGCATAGTCCGCATGCGGATCTTCAAAGGTGTTGACCCCGACAATGGGATGTTTGCCTGTATGTTTAAGATACTCGTAGTACATGGATTCGTCCTGGATCTTGCCGCGCTGGTAACCGGTTTCCATGGCACCCAGAACCCCGCCGCGTTCGGAAATCCGCTCGAACTCAACAAGTACGGCCTCTTCTACAAGGTCGGTGAGTTCATCCACGATGAAAGCACCCTGCAGCGGATTCTCGTTATTGGCAAGTCCCCATTCCCTGTTGATGATTAACTGGATGGCCAGGGCCCGCCGTACGGATTCCTCTGACGGTGTGGTAATGGCCTCGTCAAAGGCGTTGGTATGAAGACTGTTGCAATTGTCATAAATGGCGCACAGCCCCTGGAGGGTAGTCCGGATATCGTTGAACTGGATATCCTGGGAGTGCAGCGACCGGCCTGAAGTCTGGATATGGTACTTCAGCTTCTGGGCCTTTTCATTTCCACCGTATTTGTTCCGCATGGCCACGGCCCAGATCCGTCTCGCCACCCGACCGATCACCGTGTATTCCGGATCCATACCGTTGGAGAAGAAAAAGGAAAGGGACGGGGCAAAGCTGTTGATATCCATCCCGCGGGACAGATAGTATTCCACATAGGTAAACCCGTTGGCCAGGGTCAGGGCCAACTGAGTGATGGGATTGGCACCGGCTTCGGCAATGTGATAGCCGGATATGGAGACAGAGTAGAAATTTTTCACCTGGTTATTGATGAAAAACTGCTGGATATCCCCCATCATTTTCAAGGCAAATTCTATGGAAAAAATACAGGTATTCTGGCCCTGGTCTTCTTTGAGAATATCCGCCTGCACCGTGCCCCTTACATTGGACATGGCATAGGCTTTTATCTCTGCAGCTTCCTGAACACTTGGCTCCCTGCCGTTCTCTTCTTTGAAACTGTCGGTCTGCTGAGCAATGGCCGTGTTCATGAACATGGCCAGCATCATGGGGGCAGGCCCGTTGACGGTCATGGAAACCGATGTATTTGGTGCGCAAAGATCAAACCCGTCGTACAGCAGCTTTACATCGTCCAGGGTGCAGATACTCACACCCGAAGTACCGATTTTACCGTAAATGTCGGGCCGTCTGTCCGGATCAAATCCATATAGGGTAACCGAGTCAAAGGCGGTTGACAGCCGTTTGGCCGGATAGGCTGAGGACAAAAGCTTGAATCTTGTGTTGGTATCCCCGGGTCCGCCTTCACCGGCAAACATCCGGGTCGGATCTTCGTCAGCCCGTTTCAGGGGGAACACCCCTGCGGTATAGGGGAAGTTGCCTGCAAAATTTTCCTTGCGCATCCAGGTATATTGATCTCCCGGGTCTGAAAATTTGGGTACGGCAACCTTAGGGATCTTGGAATGTGACAGGGACTCGGAGTAGAGCGGGAGCCGAAATTCCTTGTCTCTGACATGGTAAACCAGCTCATCCTTTTGATACATCTGGGAACAATGGTCATAGGTCCCCACCGTCTTGTCTGTTTCCTTTTCAACCTTGGCAGCGGCGATTTCAACCGCAGCTTTAAGCTGTGAAAGTTCATCCTTACCGGAGGCTTCCAGCGCCTTTAAGGTCTCTTTCAGGTGCCAGCGCTGACGGACAGCCACGGCCTGTTCCTCAGTTTCTGTATGATACGCCCTGACCGCATCTGCAATTTCAGCCAGGTATCTGACCCGTTCTCCGGGAATAATAATGGTTTTGGATGAGGATTCTCTGACCTCAACTCTGGGGATGGAGGAGTCGTATTGAACCCCTTTTTTCTCTTTAATCACATCCAGGAGAGTATGATAGAATGCAGTTACCCCGTCATCGTTAAATTTTGAGGCAATGGTACCGAATACCGGCATTTCTTTTGGGTCTTTGTCCCAGGCCTTGCGGTTCCGCTGGACCTGTTTGCGCACATCCCGAAGAGCATCTTCACTCCCCTTCTTCTCATATTTATTCACCACAACAATATCGGCATAATCCAGCATATCGATTTTTTCAAGCTGGGAAGGGGCACCGAACTCTGCGGTCATGACATAGATGGACAGGTCCACAAGATCAACCACCCTGGAGTCACCCTGACCGATACCTGCGGTTTCAACAATCACAATGTCGTAGCCGGCAGCCTTGGCTACTTCGATTGCATGGGGCAGAGCCTCGGGCAGTTCTGTCTGGGAACGACGGGTGGCAAGAGACCGCATATACACCCGGCCGGTCTCAATTGAGTTCATCCGGATTCTGTCACCCAGCAGAGCACCGCCGGTTTTTCGCCTGGACGGATCACAGGAAATAATGGCGATGTTAACCTCGGTAAGATCCCTTAGGATACGGATAATCAATTCGTCGGTCAGCGAGGATTTACCTGCCCCGCCGGTTCCTGTCAGCCCGATCACTGGTACATCTTTTCCGGCAGACATTTCCCGAATCCGGCCCATGATGGCATCAAGCTGTGCTTTATCTTTGGCACAGGCCTCCTGGACCGCAGAGATAAAATTCGCTGTTACCCATTTGTTGTCCAGACTCAGGCTCTCGTAATCCAGAGTATCAAAATCAACACAGGGGTTATCCATGGACTGCATCTTATCGTTGATAATCCCCTGGAGGCCCATTTTCGCCCCGTCTTCAGGGGAATAGATCCGGGTCACTCCGTAGGCATGGAGTTCATCCATCTCAGAGGGGATGATCACCCCGCCACCGCCGCCAAAAATCTTGATATGGTCTGCCCCATTCTCCTTGAGCATGTCCACCATATACTTAAAATACTCTACATGACCGCCCTGGTAAGAGGACACGGCAATACCCTGGGCATCTTCTTCAATGGCCGCATCCACCACTTCCTTGGCAGACCGGTTGTGGCCGATATGAATCACCTCGGCACCGCTGTCCTGTAGGATTCTACGCATGATATTGATGGACGCATCGTGGCCGTCAAAAAGGGAGGTGGCCGTCACGACCTTTACCGAATTCTTGGGGGTATATACTTCAGGCTCTGCACTCATAACATCTCCTTCATTATATAATACCGAAAAGTTTGACTAAACTAAACAAAGTTTATATGTACTATTGTAGTGGCATATATCCCTGAAAAAA
>PIVQ01001436.1 GCA_003354055.1 Desulfobacteraceae bacterium
CCTTTCTTGATGAAATAATCGACTCTCCGTAACGCATTCTTACACCCAAGCCCAGGACGGAAGCCAAAACTCACTGGGAGAAATTCTCTCTCAAATATCGGCTCCAGAACTATCTTCAAAGCGGCTTGCACAACCCGGTCTTTAACCGTGGGGATGCCTAAAGGTCGGGTTTGCCCCTTTCCTTTAGGAATATATACCCGTCGAATCAAATCAGGTCGATATCGCCCCTTTTGCAGATCCTTTTCCAGTTCCTGTAGATAGTTATCTTTACAGGCTTTAAAACGCTTAATGCTCACCTGATCTATTCCCGCTGCTCCTTTATTAGATGCTACTTGTTTCCAAGCCGCCTCCAAAGTGCTTCGGGCATAAACCTTATCAATCAGGCTAAACCACTTGCCTCCTTTGACCCCGTTACCCAGGGCCGCCAACATACGTTTAGTCCACACTGATGTTTCCACCCAGTCCCAACATAAAGGATTGTGGGTTTCTGTTCCTTGTATAGCAATACACTGCACTGTCGGAACTACCGCTTCTGGTTGCATCTTAATAGACCTCCTGTATCCACCTTCCTACCCTCCTTCCCATAGGAACGGCTTTGCTAACCGCACCTCACCACGGGTCTCAATAATCTTTTCAGTCTTTGCTGAATACTCTGGGTGCAGCCAACTTCTTCGCTCCTATCATGGAGGGCCACATATCCATAACAGGCCAGGAGTATTTATTATCCGGCCCCCTATTCCGGAAATCAGACCAGAGTAACTACTAAGATAACCGCTTACAGTACTATGAGGGCTCTGACTCCTGCCAGCCATCACCTTGGATGACAGGTCTCCCCACTTACTGCGCCATACCTTCCTGTCGTTCCACCTCCAACCACGTGATGCGCCCGCTCATCGCTTTAGATACCACGCCAGCGTGACCGGTGATTTTCAGGCTTCGCCATTCAGTTGCAGGCTCGCCGCAAACATCCCGCCGAATTGAGTTCGTCATCCTGCGGACCGACAATTCACCTCCGGTTGCTCTCCACCCCGCCTCACGACGACGCAGTTACCTTCGGTTACGGAGCTGTGGTATACTCCGACACGGACTTGCACCGTGCTGATA
>PIVQ01000611.1 GCA_003354055.1 Desulfobacteraceae bacterium
GAAAACATATCGTCCCCATTGGTTTCGGCATTATCTCTTGTGGTGTTCAGAGCACTTGCGTCGGAAGCCCAGTATGCCAGCACCACATCGGGTCTGTAATTGGCGCCAAGGGCGAAAAAGTCTTCCACAACAAGTCTGGCATCATTCCCGCCGTTGAAATCTTTCATGGTGATGACAAGCTCACCGCCGTCCTTTTCAAACGTGAGCCAGTCATCTATGTTGGTACTTGTGATGAAGGATGTTCCGTACCCAACCATATCCCCCAGGAAGAGAATATCTTCGGTATCCGCCGTGAGTGAATTTATCTGGGCTTCATATCCCAGGACATAGGTATCGGTGCCGCCGGCCCCTGTTACGGAGGCACAGGTCCCGTTCATCACGATGGTATCGTTATCTGCTCCGCCGTCGCTCTCAGTACTTACATTGTCTTTGGACATCAGCAGGTAATCGTCGCCGGCTTCTCCATAAAAATCACCGTTAACCATGAGGCCGACATCACCGCCGCCGCCCCAGTAAACCGTATTGGCGCTGCCGATGTTGATGAGGGTATCGTTGCCGTCTCCCATGTAAAAGGTATTGTCTTTTCCATAGGTAAAGATAAAGTCGTTTCCCCCGCCGGCAAAGATCAGATTACCGTCTCCAATGGTGATGATGACGTCGTGGCCGCTGCCGCCGCTTACTTGATTGAAATCACCAACACCGACAATCACATCATCCCCGCCGTCGCCCCTCAGGTAGTTTCTTTTTCCGTAGGCAATCATCACGTCGGCATCCCCGCCGCCGAACTGCATGTTCTGGTGGCCCCAGCTAAGCGAGATATCCGTGCCGCCGTTGCTCTGGATGCAATTGTAATTGCCCACCGACAGTGTGATATCATTGTCATAACCGCCGTAGATCCGGTTGAAAGCCCCGTATGCAATGGTCAGGTCGTCGCCGTGGCCTCCAAAGATAAAATTGGCCTCGCCCTTTGCCACGATAACGTCGCCGTCATCGGTTAAAAGTCCGAGTTCCTTGGTAAAGTAATCCACAATATCATCACTGGCATCGTCCCACAGCAAGGTGGCAATTTCATCAATATTGGAAAATACGGAGGCAAGATATCCTATATTGGGCAAGGCGGAAATGGCCGGGATATTACCCCAGGCCCTGGCAAAATCATAAGTTGCCGCATCCTTAAAGGCGTCGAGACTCATGTCTTCGATGGCGTCGGCATAGGATTGAATGCCGAAGTACTCTGATGCGGCATCATCTAAAGTCTGGGTGCTGAAGGCATTGCCCAGTCCGTCCACAACAGAGGTAATACCCTGAGTCGCAAGACTGTTGACCATACTCCAGTCGGTAAATTTAAATTCGGCAAAGATCATGTCCGCCCACCACGCTGCAAATCCCTGGGCGTCAAAATCCTCATTCATTGTACCGTCATTATTATAGGTAAACCCGCAGACACTGCCGATATCATCCGCCGGTACGAACAATCCGAAATCCCCACCCATCTCCTGGAATACGTTGAACATCAGCAGGAACTTTTCCGTCACTTGCTGTCCGCCGGTCATTTGACCGTTGCTGGTATATTTGCCGGTGGTGGTATCAAAGTCAAACTTACCCCGGGTAAATATTGATACGATATCATCTAAGGACAGCCATTGCATCTCAGCGGGCAGCAACGAGGCGATTGACATGTCGACAATGGAACTTGCATTGTCTGCAAACACGAGGTTCAGGCCGCCGTTGACCATGATAATATCCGATCCCGCACCGGCATGGATGATATTCGCGGATGCCTTTGCCCCGTCAAGGGCATACTGCCACATCTCCTTGAATGCATCGGTTTTTGTCTTGCTGTCATCCAGGGCGCCTGTGGTGTATTTATCCAGCATGACATTGTCTGTACCCGCAAAACTTGCACCGACGGCGTCATAGATATTCATCCCCTTTGACAGAAAATTCTTATCAAGCCGTTTTGTGGTCGTGCCGATTGTTGCAAGCTGAGCAATTTCTGTAAGGGAAAACAGACTCGGTCCCCCTTCAATGCCTTTGTACTCCCAAGAGACCTCGTCTCCGCCATAAGGCATGGTTGCCACAATGATATCGTTGGAGTCCCCGTACTGAACATTCACATTGTACTTGCCGTACATTAACATTGCACCTTCGGCGGCAGAGTATCCGTTTACATCAAAAGCCCACGGCGTGTTACCGGCATCCCCGACCCGGATATGCATGTTATTGTCACCGATCTGGACAATTTTGTCTCCGCCGTCACCAACCTTGACGGCAATATTATTTACCCCGTATTGGAAAAACATGGCATCGCCGTCACCAACGTTGATGTTTATATTGCCGCTCAGTGTTGCCGAGGCATAATCACTGGCTGAAAAACTATCGACTTTCTCCATTGCATCATTCAGGATGTCCGGGGCAACCGCCTCGGTCTGAGATTTTACCAGCCATTGCTGGGCCGCCTGGTAGTCCTTTAATTTATCTTTTGCACCTATTGTTATCGCCACCCCGAAGTAGGCGCCGTCTCCGAATTTACCCATCAGGTTTCCCACTCCCTTGTTGGCGATGGCTGCCTGAAATGTCGTGGTTTCCTTCTCTTCAAATGTCAAAGGATCAATGGCGTTTCCGTCATCTCCCGTATATCCTGAAAGGAACTTGGCCGTATTCACCTCAACCATAATATTGTCTGCGCCGTAACCGACCATAACGGTGTTGAAATATGGATTGGCAAGTACCGGGGACAGGTGGTCCACACCATCCTCCACAACTCCAATGACATCGCTGGTGAAGTTTTCATTGTTGTCTTGCATAGTATCAGTCAGGCCGGATCCGTTCACAGGATCGGTTCCCCAGCCGTAGTCGTAGTCGCCGTGCCCGACCTTGACCATGGCGTTAAACTTGCCCACGGCAAGGGCATAGGTCCTGCCGTTGCCGATCTGGGTCATGACATTGGCAGTGGCCTTGGCTGAAGACGACGGATTGGCAAAGAGCAGCGCCAGGGTGTCGCCGTCGCCCACCTTTGTAAACACATTGGCGGATGCGCTTGTATTTATTGCAGCCATGATGGCCATTGTATTGCCGTGACCCACGTGGGTGAAGGCGTTGCCGTAAACAGCGCCCATAAATACGTAGTTATCCCCGTCGCCCACCTTTGAAATTATATTGCCCTGGCCTATGACAATGGCAATGGTATCCCCGTCACCCACCTTGGTATATACGTTGCCGTAATAGGCGCCCATAATGATAAAGTCATTACCGTCGGCAATGTTGGTGGCAATGTTGACAGCCCCGAGAAACAGGCCGAAAAAGTCACCGTCAGACCCTTTTGATCCCACCCGTGTAACTATATTCTGTCCGCCCAGGAAAATTCCGGTTACGGCTCCGTCGGTAACCAGGGTGGCTATATTCAAGCTGCCTCCCATAATGGCCAGGGTGCTGCCGTCATTGTCAGGTGCTACCTTGGTCAGAACATTGCCCGTGCCGAGCATGACGTAATAGCTGTCGCTGGTTTCTCCCACTGTTGTATGAACATTATAGGTTCCCCCCATGACAACGACTTCGGTGGAGGTTGCGCTGCCGTGAAGAATATTGGTGGAAACATTGGTTGATCCCAGCATGACGGCATAATAATCGCCCCTTCCGATATGTGTGCTGACGTTGAGGGCACCTGCCATAATGACTATAAATTCATCTCCTTCAACACTTCCCTTCTGGCTGACGGAGTTGACCCCGCCTGCCAGCACCGCGATTACATCCCCGTCCCCTGTCTTATGCAGCAGGTTGCCAAGACCCAGCATCACAGCGGTCACATCCCCGTCACCTTCATTATAAATCACATTGGCAAGCCCTGCCAGAAAGGCATTCAGATTACCGTCGCCGGTTTTTATTACAACATTGGCGCTGACAAAGGGACTTAAAATGGAGGGCAGGCCCACAATGGTATCATTACCTGAGCCTGCGTTGATCACGTTACCAAACCCCGATGCGACGGCAATATCATTGCCTGCGCCCAAATCAATATAATTGCCCAGACCACCGGCAATCACAATATCATCTCCGGCTCCCGCATCAATATAGTTGGCCAGAGCGCCGGCAATAATCAGATCGTTGCCGGCGCCGCTGTCAATTTGGTTATATGCGTTCAGGGCGATAACGATATCATCGGCCGCCCCTGATTCCAGTATGCAGGCAAGGCCGACAAGCAGAAAGGTATTGTCATAGGCGCCGATTCCTGAAAAGCCGGCGTCGACTAATTCCCAGCCCTCGGATGATACCGTATTAAAGGCCACGTCCCCCGCCGTGTAATTGGCACCGTTCATGGTAAACTCATTGGTCCGTATGACCTCGTTGCCGTTTATGGTCGAGGCGCCGTTCTCATGGCTGGTATCAAGATCAATGGAAGTAATGTTCAGAGCACTTGCCGAGTTGACCTCTCCGGCATCGACTTTCCCGTCGGTATTATGGTCCTGCCAGACATAAAAATCGTT
>PIVQ01001437.1 GCA_003354055.1 Desulfobacteraceae bacterium
CTTTTTAAGCGATCTCCGGATTAAATCTAAATGGATTAATGATTCTTTATGGCTGAGTTAGAATTAAAAAATATCAGTGTTCGGTTTGGCGGTCTCCTCGCCCTTTCCGATTTGAGTTTTACCATCGGCAATGGCCGGGTTGTGGGACTTATCGGACCCAATGGGGCAGGAAAAACCACGGTTTTCAATGTTTTAACCGGTGTGTACCAGGCGTCAGACGGCGATGTGGTCTTTGACGGCGAGAGTATTCTTGGGCAAAGACCCTATGTGATCTTTGAAAAAGGGATCGCCAGGACCTTCCAGAATATTCGTCTGTTTTCTGCGATGACAGCGATTGAAAACGCAATGGTGGCCAGGCATTGCCGGGCCGGTAAAGGAATCATCGGTTCCATTCTTAGAACCCCGTCCCAGAAACGGGAAGAGGCGTTTATCCGGGAAAAAGCCATGGAGGCACTGACGTTCATGGGTGTTGGTGAGTTTGCCGATACCGTGGCTTCCAACATGCCCTACGGCCTGCAACGACGCCTGGAAATTGCCAGGGCCATTGCCTCGGAGCCAAAAGTATTGCTTCTGGATGAGCCTGCTGCCGGTATGAACCCCTCTGAGTCCTCAGAGCTAATGCATGACATTGCGCGTATAAAAGACCTCGGGATTGATGTGCTCCTGGTGGAGCATGACATGAAAGTGGTCATGGGCGTGTGTGATCATATTGTTTGTGTTGATCATGGTGTGTTGATTGCCGAAGGAGATCCTTCTGAAATTCAGAATAATCCCAAGGTCATTGAGGCATATCTCGGTCAACCTGCCAACCAATAATTTTTTAGGAGGAAAAATGAAGAAGAGAGTTATTTCAATCATGGCATTGGGTCTTATTCTTGTTCCGTTTCTTTTTGGCGGAGTCTATGCAAAAACCCTGAGAATCGGTTCCATGAGTCCCCTGACAGGTCCCTATGCCTCTGATGGTACTGACATCAAAAATGGTGTTCAAACAGCCATTGACGTATTTGAAGCAGCCGGTGGAATCCCCGGATATGACAAAATCGAATTTTTCCCCCAGGATACAGTTTGTGACCCCAGACAGGCAGTTGCTGCTGCCAACAAA
>PIVQ01000612.1 GCA_003354055.1 Desulfobacteraceae bacterium
CCCTTGAGAATCTTTGCAAATACACCTTCCTTGGGCATAATGCAATCCCCGGTCCGGTAGTAAATGGCACATTTCTTATGGCATTCCTTACCGATCTGGGTAATTTCCACAAGTGCCTCTTTGCCCAGTCTAAACCGCTGCCCGATTGGCTGGGATTTCCAGTCAATCCCTGTGGTGGCAATGTTTTCGGCAAAATCACCAAAGTTGAGCTTAAAGTCTTCGGTTTCTGCATTTTTAATGCTTTCCGCTGCCAGGAAACTAAGCTGCCTGTGCCAGTCTCCGGCATGGGCGTCCCCTTCTATACCATGATTTTCAATGAGTTGCACACGATCCACGCAGGTTTTGGTGGTGCCTTTTTTCTTGCTCACGGCAATAGATACGATTTTCATTGTTCGACCTTATCTTAAAGTTTGTGTTCTAACCAGTTCATATTATTGACTCAAATTGGGTACTATATCACAATGTGGCACTTGTGTTCAATCTAAAAGACCGGTTTTGTCCGGAGGCAAGTCAGGGAAATAATTAAAAATTAATTGCCATAGATATCGAGAAAGATGATGAGTATCAACCGCCGGTCCGGATAGGGTATCCGGCCTGATCGATCAATTTTCAAAGAGCCGAAAATTGCGACCTGATGGCTAAATTATACCTTTAACCTTAAGGGTCTCCATAGTGATTTCTTTCCGATAGGCGGCATCGGAGTTTTTCTCAATATCCATATTCATGGCGAAAAACCAGACCTTTTGATCCGCTTCAACATACCCGATATACCAGCCGTATTGGTCTTTTATCCGCATGGCCCAGCCGGTTTTTGCCCGGAGGGTGTACTGAGGTGTCTTTTCAATAATCATCAGCCGTTTAACCAGCTGGATATGCCTTTTTTTAAAGGGGAGTTCTTCTCTGTATAGTTTTTTGAGAAACCTGATCTGTTCCAACGGGGAAATCCTTAAATCACCGTCCAGCCAGAATGTTGTCAGATCCGGCCCGGTTTTTTCATTGCCGTAGTTCAATTTGCCAAAATGGGTGAGATAGGCTTCATTGCCCACCCGCTTTGCCAGTTCCTGGTAAAACCAGACGCATGAAAACGGAAAGGCTGTTTCAATAGTTTGATCCTTATTCCAGCGATGCCACCCTTTGTCTTTTCCATCCCATTTGAATATTTCCTTTTCATCGGTGACTGCGCCTTCATCAAGGGCAATGAGGGTATTTGGGATTTTAAACGTGGAGCAGGGTAAAAGCCGTTTTTCAGCACGTTTTTTATTGTGTATGTATGTTGTACTGCCGTCCAATGACGAGAGGACGATGGTGCCTTCTGAACTCCGATCGCTGAACAGCCTGCCTAAGTCAAGGTCTTCAGCATTTGCTATAGGGAAAGAGAATAAAGAGAATAAAGAGAAGATCAGTATTATTTTGAGTATGATTTGAAGCATGGTCCTTTTCCTTTTTTAAGTTTCCATGGTCGTAATCTATATAATTTCAGATTTGATAGGTCAATCTTGTAAACGGTCTTAGTGTGTATGCGACAAATGATTTGAAGGGTGATGGAGGGAAGCTGGGATCCGATGCCGGGCAAAGCGAATCCATCCGGCACCGGGTTGTGAGTTTCTAAATCGTATTGGTTACCATGGCTATACTGTCTCTCACCTTAATATTATTTGAATCAAGACCGGGTTTCTCTCCGTGGAAATCAAAAGTCAATTCGACCTCCGGCCTGAAGATCAGGCAATGGGTGGAACCGCCGAAGTGGAACATACCGATTTCCTCTCCTTTTTCAACATGCTGGCCTTCATAAACCGTGATATCGCAGGAAGAGACCTCTGCCATTCCGATGGGCATGAAGCACATGAGACCGATGGCCGGGTTGTCCGCCTCAATAAAGATCATGGCCCGGGTAGCCACTTCACTGAGGTACCCTTGAGAATCATTGGGAGCAGAAGGGTCCGGCCCCGGCTTATCCGGATCCTCCCCCGGATGAAGGGGATTGTAGAAGCCTTCCTCAGGAATTTCCGAGTAATAGGTTCCGTCTGTTACATAGGTTTTCACAATCTTTCCACTCACCGGGCTGTTCCACCGGTGATAACTCTTTGCGCTGAGAAAGGCCTGGTATACAGTGCCGCCTATGAAATGTTTGGTTAATTCATCATTGTTCAGCATATGCCGGAGAGAATAGTGCTGGCCTTTTATCCAGAATTTTTCTGTTAACCGGACATCGGAGACCTTGTTGTAGGGTGCTGATTCGCATGCATTGGCAATGACATTGTCATCCTCTGGCGATGCAACCGGCCGGATCCCCTCACGGAACGTTCTGGTAAAAAAATTATCCCATGATGTAAAGCCCCAATGCTCTTGTTCCGGATCGCAATGAAAGGTTTCTATAAATATGCCCCTTGCCTGTTCAGGAGTGATGTCTTCACCAATATACGGCGGCATGGCCTTTACCATGGCCACCATGGCATGATCACCAAGCCAGCCTGAATCCGGATCGTCATTCAGGACATAACACGAATCCTTTGACTTGAGGAAAATTCCCCATTCATTCAATACCTTTTTGAGCATGGCATTTACTTTTTCGTTTAGAAATGCGGCATACCCCCCTTCTGTTCCCATGGACCAGTCTAAAATGGCATTTATGGGAAATCCCACCAGCCCGGTTTTATTAAAGGTCGGGGCCGTGGTCATAATTTCATTGAGCAACTCAAGCATATGTCTGTAATCCCTGACCTGGCGCTTAAAGCTTGGGCTTCTGTTGTATGGCGGTTTAAGAGGCACCTGGCAGAACATCTGATTGAACAGCATGTAGATCTTTGCATCAGATTCGATCAACTCCTGAAAATCCTTAATAATCGGCAGGAACGGCTTTTTATTCTCTGCCGCAATCAAAATAAGCTCTTCAAACCAGGCGTCCAAAACAGCCTGATCACTGGGTAACCATTCCCCGACACGATACTCGACAATTTCTTCCTGAAAACTACTCATGATGATTTCTCCTCTTGAAGGATTGAAAAAGAGATCGAAAACCCCGTTTCAAAAGACGGGTGATCGTCCAGATATGCATGGTATCTGTGACTCCAGGTGTCTCCGGTGTATTGAAGTTCCCGGGCTGCGATCCCGTGATTAAAGATTTACCTGTATATCATTTTAAGATGATCTTGATGTGACAAAGAGCGTGCGAGTATGAATGATATACGATTCGAATCTGATTATAAGTTTCTGCTTTGAAAAGCTATAACAACATTTATGAGGCGTGTAAAGGTCTATAATTGTGAATTGTCCGTGTCAGAAGGGAAACTCTCTGCGGCCTGTTTTTGACGTATGATGTTTCGGTTTGATTGGATTTGAATAGATAGGTTCTTGAGCGATGGAATGGACTTCATTTGGGTTTATAATAATTGATTTTGGACGGGTTGGACAAACCTTTTGACATGCACCGCAACCAATACAGGAATCAATTATTATTTTGGGATACGCAACGTTGTTTTTTATTTTTGTATGCACTGCATGTGTAGGGCAAACCTCGGCACATGCGCCGCAGTCCCTTTTCTTCTGATAGACAATACACCTGTCCTGAATCAGTTCAACCGTACCGATTTGAGTCAATTGTTTGCTTTTTAACGGCAGGAAATTTATAGCGCCGGTGGGGCAGACTTGTCCGCAGGAGTTACACTCATAAGCACATTTTCCTCTGTTGAAATCCATAATCGGTTGCGATAATCCCGACACTCCATATTCGAATAAAGCGGGTTGCAGGACGTTTTCTTCACAAACATTAAGGCAAAGATGGCAGGCTGTGCATTTTTCACTGAAGAAATGGACCCCTTTTGATCCGGGGGGCGTAATGATCGAATTGCTCTTGCCTTTGAATCTTAAGTGGGCGAAGGAACGCATAGGGAAGCTGACGCTGACGACGGACAAACAATAAAGCAGTCCTCCTTTTAAAAATTGCCGTTTATCGGAACTCGGAGGGACTCCCATTCCCAAAACGGGTTTCAGCTTTAAATGAATAGCGTCCCTATGGCAAATGTTTAGGCAATTAAAGCAAAGAATACATCGGCTCAAATCGATCCGTTTCTCCTTTGGATTAATACAGCTTGTCTTGCATTGTTTTTGACATTTGCGGCACAGGTTACATTTGCCCCAATCCAACTGGATTTGAAACAATGAAAATTTTGAAACATAGCCCAGTATTGTTCCTACAGGACAGATCAAGCCACAGTACTGTCTTCCGCAAAAAAACGTCAGAACAACTATCAGTATCAATAAAAAGAGGCTGGGCATCAACGTCCAGAGGGATAGTGTCTCTTTTGCTCCCAAAGGTATGGCAGGCCAAGTGTAAATGTCGAAATATTCCAGAAGGTCACTTCCCAGATTGTTTATCAGATAGACAATGGGGCGGACAAAAAAATAGATGATCCGGCCAAATAAACTGTATGGATCAACAAGATTGACAAAAAACAATGACCCTGTAATGGCAGAGATCA
>PIVQ01001438.1 GCA_003354055.1 Desulfobacteraceae bacterium
GTAAAAAATTCAGATTTAGGTTTCATCAATGCCCACGGTACCGGCACCCGGGACAATGACAAAATGGAGATGACCGTTTTTAAGGAGATGCTGCCCGGTATTCCCTTTTTCTCCACCAAGGGCTATACCGGCCATACCCTCGGGGCTGCCGGAGCACTGGAGGCTGCATTTACCATCAGGTGCCTGGAGTTGGGCAAGATTCCGCCGAGTATGGGATTTTCAACTCCTGACCCTGATTCGGGACTGTCTCCTACGACCCGGAGCCAGCCTGTCACGTCCTCATCAGCCCTGGCCCTCTCCGTTGCCTTTGGCGGAAATAACGCAGCGTTAATATTTACCCTAATTTAACAGCGGAGAAGCAGAGAACCCAGTGTCCCCCAAAGCAAAAAGAACCTCAATCCTGATACTCACCGGATTATTTTATATAGTCTGCCTGTACGGCTCTCTGAACCTGCGTCTGGATGAAAAAATCACAGCGCTTCTGCCGGAAAAGGATGTTGACGTCATAAATTTCAACAGAGTAATGACCCAGGTGCCTGCTGCCCAGACCCTGTATATCCAAATCAGTTCATCCGATTCGAAAGTACTTGAAAAGGCAGGTGATGCTTTTTATGACGCCATCAAGGATTCCCCTTTTTTTACCGATATTGTTTACCGGTTTTCCCCTGATTCCGTTCTGGCACTTATAGACTTTATCCACCGCAACAAATACTGGCTTTTTACAGATCAGGATATTGCCCGGCTTGATAACCTCATGCAAAAGGATAATCTAAACACGCTTCTTTCGGACATTAAACGAAAACTTCTGGATCCCTCGTCAGCTGTCCAAGCCTCAGCTATGGCCAGAGATCCGTTCGGGCTTACCCCCCGGCTGCTGAAACGCCTGACCGCCTTCCAAGCCGAAATGCCCGGGATTCGGGCCAGCAACTCAAGAATGATCAGCAGGGATGGAAAAAGCCTGCTCATTATGGCCTCGCCGGCCTTTCCCGCTGTGGACACCCGGCAAAGCCACAAAATGTTTGACTTTCTTACCTTAGAAAAAACATCCCTTATAACCGCTTTGGGGAGTGACATCCAGGTTGGATTCTCAGGGGTTCAT
>PIVQ01000613.1 GCA_003354055.1 Desulfobacteraceae bacterium
CGTAGCATTTTAAACCAGCGCCTAACAATCTCATAATGAAAAATTGAGAGTTGCTGCGAATTTCCAGGAACACCATAATAATTTATATGGCCTCTAAGCACCTGGCATAACCACTTCAGAGTACTTCCGATCGGGTCATGCATACGTTTTCGAAGTTCTTGCTGAACCTCCATGATTTGCTTTCTCAATCGCTTCTTAATTGTTTTACGCCCAAGTTTAAATTCACCATTTCTGCTTGTTGAACAATAGTGGGTAAAACCTAGAAAGTCGAACGTTTCTGGTTTACTGCACTTTTCATTTGCACATGCTTGCAGAGCAAAACGACCAAAACGAATCAGTTTAGTTTTATCTGGATGAACACTTAGACCAAACTTTTCCAGTCGGTGCTTTAATGCCTCCAAATATCCAATCGCCTCATTTTGATGTTGAAAACATAGGACCGCATCATCAGCATATCTGATAATGTTGATTTTCCCTCTTGCTTTCTTTCGCCATTGGTGACTCCATAAATCAAACGTATAATGTAGGTAAATATTGGCAAGTACGGGTGAAATCACTGCCCCCTGGGGCACCCCTATCTGAGCAGGATGACGTTTGCCATCCTCATCAACTACACCAACTTTTATCCATTTTATTATCAATTTAACAAGTCGCTTGTCTTTTACGCGGTACTGTATCATTTGGATTAGCCATGTATGCTCAACCGTATCGAAGAACTTACGAATATCCAGATCCAGCACCCAATTCACTTTTGTTTTGCACAGACCATAACCCAATGCATCGAGTGCATCGTGTTGACTTTTTCCAGGCCTAAAACCGTAAGAAAAACCAAAGAAATCATTTTCGTATATATGATTAAGGATAACGACAACGGAATGTTGAACCAGCTTATCCTCAATACATTGAATACTTAGTGGGCGCTCTGAACCGTCTGCCTTGGGAATAAACACCCTCCGAGACGGTTTCGGTTTATATCGTCCGCTTTGTATCCGAATATATAGCTCCTCAAGCTTTTCATGCAGATTTTCCTGGTATTCAAGCCAGCCTATCCCGTCAGACCCTTTCGCCGCTCCTCGCTTGAGACTATAAAAGCTCTGCTTGAGCACTTCGGGTGTCAGGTGATGCATTAACTGGGTGAATGATTGTTTCTTATCTTGAGCGGCTAACTCACGCACACGAGCGAGTCGAAACATCGTATCGGTCCAGCTCGGAGTCTGGTTACGGGCGTCCTCTCTCGTGTTCCTCTTGGTCAAAGCCCTTCCCTCCACCTGCTCCGCCGACGTATTAAGGTCTTTGTTCGCGAGTTTCTTCGGTACTATGACTTTGTCCGACTTCCTGGCGGGTCTATCAATTGTCGTATTCGATTCTCGATTCACAATTAATTCTCTCATCGGCTAAAATACAGAGGCCCACTTCCAGGATCTCTCAGGTTCCGCACATTGAACGTCTCCGCATGCATAGGGTCTACGACCCCGCTGGGTAGGAAAAATGCCTCTCCTCTAGCAGCATTCACCTTATAGCTTTCCGTATCGCTTAACTACGTCAGCACCCAGATTTTTAATTTCGTGGCTCAATACCTAGCCTGCGGTCTCCTCTACTAACACTTCACTTGTGAAGTTACCCGCACAAGCGCATAGCTCGAGGCCAGGGCGAGCGGATGACTCTTACCCCACAGGGACTTTCACCCTTTATTCAATGCCAGCTTGTCCTGACGTTCTAAGCGCCTAATTAACCCACGTACTTGCGTATAATCGTCACCTTATTTTTCTTTTTCGATATTCCATGGTAGCAAGGCCTCATAATCCTCGACGGTCTTCGCATAGGCGATACGCTTAAGCATCTTATGCAGGTAGTCGTAGGGCTCGAGATTATTCGCCTTGGCTGTTTCAATCAGGCTGTAGTAAAGCGCACTGGCTTTCGCTCCCTTAGGAGTATCGGCAAAAAGCCAAGCCTTTCTGCCGCAGACGAACGGCCTGATCGCATTCTCTGCCCGTATATTACTCATATGCAAACGGCCATCGTCGCAATAGGCGATTAAGCGCGACCATTGATTGCAGGTGTAATTCATGGCTTTGCGGGTCAAACTGTCTTTTTCAACCTTGGCGATATTGTCATCCACCCAGGCTTTAAAGCTATTGAGCAAGGGTACGCTGCGCTGCTGGCGTGCCTGATAACGTTGCTCGGGGGTCAGGTCCTTTATCTCTGCCTCAATCTTATATAGCTCGCCAATTTTCTCTATGGCTATTGCTGCCTTACTCACTTTGGTTGCATGACTTTTCTTAGGTGCGCCCTTCAAGGCATCCACGTAATAACGTCGTGCATGATCCATACAGCCTAATCGCGTCAGTTTTCCTTTTGCGCACACAGCATCGTATCCAGCATAGCCATCGGCTTGCAGGTATCCCGAAAAACCCTCGAACAGGCGCAGTGGTACCTCCTGGCCTCGCGATGGATCGTATTCAAAAAATATAGCGGGTTTATCCGGCGGACCACCCAACGTCACCCACATATATTTATTCGATGATGGCGATCGTCCCGGCTCTTTGAGCACCTGTATGCGGGTCTCATCGACTTGCAGGTAATCGTAAGCGAGTTGATGCTCTTGCATCAGATTTATTAGAGGTTGCAGTTGCAATGATAAGCGAATCATCCAATTCGCCAGGGTCGTACGGGTGATGGTGCCACCATAACGAGCCAATATTTTTTCTAATCGATACAGCGGCAGGCCATCACAATATTTGGCGACGATCACGTAGGCCAGTAAACCAATGCTCGCAATCGATTTAGGAATCGGATGCTTTGGCTGCGCAGCAGCTTTAATGATGCGCTTGTCACCTTCAAGGAACACGGCTTTCTGTTGTAAGTATTCTAAAACGTGCACCTTAGCGGGAACTATGTCGAGCTCTTCCTTGATCAGTGTATAGAAGGTATTGATAGCGCCTTCTTTGTCTTCGTCACTCAGATCAAGGTGGATCTGTTTGCGGGCAATACTTTTTGCTAAGCCTTTGCGACCGCCTTTTTTCTGCTTAGGCGCGGGGTTATTTTCTGGCTCTTCGTCTTGATCGGCTTCGCGCTCTACTTCATCAAACAATTGACCCTGTGCCGGTGATTGTTCGCTGCTACGACCATAATGTTTAGCGCGCTCTAGCTTCAAGTATTCTTCAAGCATGCTGATGCGTTTTTGCTGAGCTGCAATAACATCACTCTTTTTGCCGATGATATCGAGTAAATCAATGACATTAAGCTTATCCATAGCGATGCCAGAGACCTCTTCATTGTTCGAAGATCCCCCTGTTGTATGCATCGTTTTTGGCTGCGTTTTCATAGCACGAATTATAACAAATTCACGCTAAAATATCTCATTAATAAGCACTTTCATACTCTAATTTTCGGTGCGGTTGCATATTCATTACATCGTATCCATCGAGCAACCAATTCATCTGTTGGCCCGTTAAGGTGACAATATCATCGCTCTTCTTCGGCCACTTGAATTTCTCTTCACTTAGGCTTTTGTAATACATAACGAATCCATTGTTTTCCCAAAAAATACATTTTATTTTATTGCGCTGGCGATTAGTAAATGCGTATAGATGGCCATCAAAGGGGTTGTGTTCAATATCCATTTCAACGATGGCGACCAGGCCACGGTGCGCTTTGCGAAAATCTATTGGATCTCGATGTAAGTAGATCTGAGTCAGCGCCATGTTTGGACGCATAATGGGAATAGTGCTCATGATAGCAGTTCGATGACGGCCTTGGTTACGACTAAGTTCGCCGCATCAATTCCGCTGAGCTGAACGCCCGAAGCAAGCCTGAGCGTCAAACCCTCACTCCGTGATGAAGGGGTAACCGCAACGCTTGCAAAAGCAGAGGTTGACGGCTTCGCGTTTGGTTGGTGTTGGCGCTTTCCATCGTGTTTACTCTTTTGATAAATCAGCTGGTTTAGATTAAGGCTATGCTGCTCGCAATAAGCCGCTTGGGTTAAGCCCGATAGACGCCAGGCGTTGATATGGTCTTCCCAGTGTTGCTGCGTTTTGGGTGTGGTTTTCATGCTCGTTGCCTCCAGGTTTGTTGGAGGCTATTATGGCGGCTGTAATTCTATGGGATAGTACGGGGGTTAAATTGGCGCTTACTTTTTGATAGCTATATCCAGGTCATTTATTCAAGTAAATGACGTTGTAGTTATAATTTTCACCTTGCTTAAATTGATGGATGTCCTTGCAGACTCCTTGCTTATTGCAGACTGTTATCGAAACTGTCAAGAATAAAAAAACCCCGTTATCTTGTTTGACCTAGGTGTAATACCTGAGGTCAAGAAGATAACGGGGTTTTGGAGTCGCGAATCCTTTCGCTGTATTGCTTCTAGTTAGAGTATGCCGCTATTAGTTTTGAGCTCGGTCAATAGCATACTGTACTTTATCTTCCCAATCTGGATCACCGTAACAGGTGGCTCCTTTTTGGTCGAAGTGC
>PIVQ01000065.1 GCA_003354055.1 Desulfobacteraceae bacterium
AGGGCGGCCCCACCGCGGGCATCACCATCCATTTTGGTCAGTACAAAACCGTTAATGTCCAGCCGTTTATCAAACTCTCCGGCTATGTTGACCGCATCCTGACCGGTCATGGCATCAGCCACCAGGAGGATTTCTGATGGGTTGATCCCTGTTTTTATCCCTTCAAGCTCAGCCATTAACTCGTCATCCAGGTGCAACCGGCCCGCCGTGTCAAGTATCAGGGTGTCGCATCCCTTCTCCCTTGCAGCCAATTGCGCGTCCTGGCAGATCTTTAACGGCTTCATCTCCGTTGTGGAGGCAAACACCGGCACATCCATCTGTGCTCCCAGCTTTGTAAGCTGGTCAATGGCGGCCGGGCGGTACACATCCACCGGTACAAGAAAGGGCTTTCTGCCCTGTTTGCGCAGATAACGCGCAAGTTTTCCTGCCGTAGTGGTTTTACCAGACCCCTGCAGACCCACCAGCATAATCGAACCCATGGACTTATCGTCCAGGTTCAGTTCCTGGTGGGAAGATCCCATCATTTTTGTAAATTCATCATTTACAATCTTGATGACCTGCTGACCCGGGGTAAGGCTTTGCATTACCTCCTGGCCAAGAGCCCTGGTCTTTATATCTGAAATGACATTTTTTGCAACCTTATAATTGACATCAGCTTCGAGAAGTGCCATCCTGACTTGCTTTAAGCCATCTTCGATATTCTTCTCATTAAGGGTGCCGTGACCTTTTAGCTTCTTAAATACCGAATCCAGTCTGTCGCTCAGATTGTCAAACATAAAGAGATCACCTTTATAGTCAAATCAAATCATTGAATTTAAACTGTATCCCGTGTATTGTCAAGTAAATTATAAAAAACTACAGTTAAAATAACAGGTATATAAATATGGAAAATATAATGGATCTCAGCCGGGAAGAGCTGGGGCAATGGCTTGATAAAAAAGGAGTTCGCTCTTACAGGGCCAATCAAATCTTCAAGTGGCTTTACCTGAAACTGGCCCAGGATTTCGACAGTATGACAGACTTAGGAAAGCCGTTGCGTGAAATCCTGGTGGAGCATTTTACAATGGACAGCCTGACCCTTGTGGACAAGCAAACGTCTGCCGACACCACGGAAAAGTTTCTTCATCAGCTTAGCGATGGTGAGTTTGTGGAATCGGTACTGATTCCGGCTAAAGATCATTTTACCCTCTGCGTCTCCTCCCAGGTGGGATGTGCCATGGATTGTAAATTTTGCCTGACCGCCAAAAACGGGCTGAAACGGAACCTGACCATGGGAGAGATTGTTGCCCAGGTCAGGGAAGCCAGGGCTTATGTGCAAAGTAAAGGCCTTGAGCCGTTGAAATTGTCCAACATCGTTTTTATGGGTATGGGCGAGCCTCTGGCCAATTACAAGAATCTTATCCGCGCCATGGCCGTAATTCTTGATACGGATTATGGTATGAAATTTGCCACAAGGCGAGTCACCGTATCCACCTCCGGCCTTGTGCCGAAAATCATTCAGCTGGGTCTGGACACGGATGTGAACCTGGCTATCTCTCTTAACGCCACGGACAATAAAACCCGGTCCCAGCTCATGCCTATCAACAATACCTATCCAATAGAGGAGCTGGTAGCGGCCTGTAAAAAATTTGCCATGAAACCAAGAAACAAGATCACATTTGAGTATATTCTCATGGCAGGGATCAATGACAGTGAGGCGGATGCCAGAAGGCTTGTCCGTCTGGTCACGCCTCTTAGGTCCAAGATCAACCTCATTCCCTTTAACGAGCATGAAGGCGCACCTTATAAACGGCCCTCCAAAGAGACGATTCACGGATTTTTAAAGATCCTTCTGGATAAGAACATGACCGCCATCATCCGTAAGAGCAAGGGGGATGATATCTCTGCTGCATGCGGACAGTTGAAAGCCAAGCAGCTCTCTTGACCCTGCGGAATGCGTAATCTGCTTACCCCTTGGCAATCAGAAGATCCTTGTATGCGCCGGATTCAGGGGTAACCACCTGAACCTCCCGGGTTTTGTCCCCTTCAAACACCTTGACATCTGCATTATCTCCGGGCTTGGACTTGGTATAGCTGGCGGTTATTTGAGCTGCCAAAAGGATATCCTCCTCTTTGGTGTTGCCGAAGATCAGGGCATCGGGTCCGGACATACTGGCATGGCGCAGCCTGACATGAACGCTTGAATCATAGAGGTCCATGATTCGTTTGTTGTCTCCCCTGTTTCTGCCGACTGCAAGTTTGCATTCCGGGGACAGTCTGAAATGACGGCCGGATTTTAAAAGGTGAAGTTGACGGGTGCTTTCGGTTTTCTGGACGTATAAAAGATCCCGGAGCCGCTGGGAAAATCCTTTGTCCGTTAGCAGACATCCGCCGGCAGGGGAGGGGTAGTCTTTAATACCGAAGTTTTCGGCAAGTTCCATCTGTACTTTCCTGGACCTTCCCGAGATATCCATGAGCTGTTCACGGTCCACAAGACCCTCTTGCTCTGCCAGGGTTTCGGGTAAAAGACGGGCGCTCAAGGGACGTACAACATACCCGTCAATCCCGGAGTTTTTTTCCACATACCGGAGGGCATTCTTTGTCTGGGACTTTGGCCGCTGCCCCATGACTTCTCCGCTGAACAGAAAGGCAAACCCTTCTTCCTTCATCATGGCTGCTGCCTGGGCAAACATCAGGGTATGGCAGTCCATACAGGGATTCATGTTTTTTCCAAACCCAGCCTTAGGCGCCCGCATCATTTCCATGTAGAGCTGTGTGATATCCTTTACAATCAAAGGGATGCCGGTCTGTTTGGATGCCTTTTTTGCCGCCTGGGCACTGAAAAAGGGGGTCTCAAAGCTGACCCAGGTTACATCAATTCCCTGTTGTTTAAGAACAAGGGCGGAAAGTATGCTGTCAAGCCCGCCGGAGCAGAGTCCCAGGGCTTTTATCTGTCTTGTGGTTTTATCCTGATTCATATATAAGATGCTCTATGCGTTCTGATTCTAAAATTAATACTAAAAATATTGCAATTATTCTCGAAAGATTAAGCGCGCGGTATCCGGTTGTCAAGACCCAACTCAATCATGGCACCCCTTTTCAATTGCTCATTGCCACCATTATGTCGGCCCAGTGCACGGACAATCAGGTCAACAAGGTGACCCAGGTGCTGTTTTACCAATATCCTGATCCTCAAACTCTTTCAGATGCCCCTTTAGATGATATCAAACGTATCATTTATTCCACCGGCTTTTACAACAACAAGGCTAAAAATATCAAGGCCTGCGCCGGCAAAATTTTGGAAGATTTCAACGGTGTGGTACCTGAAGAGATTGAAAACCTTGTCACATTGCCCGGTGTGGGACGTAAAACCGCCAATGTGGTCAGATCGGTCTGTTTCGGAGTCGCGGCCATTGTGGTGGATACCCATGTGCATAGGTTGTCCCGGCGTCTGGGATTGTCGGATAAAAAAGATCCGGTAAAAGTTGAGTTTGAACTGATGGATATTATACCGGAATCATCCTGGAATGATATTTCCCTGCAGTTTATCTATTTTGGCCGGGAGATCTGTGATGCTAAAAAGCCGCTGTGTGAAGGTTGTCCTTTGTATGATATCTGCCCAACCCGGGGCTGATCTCCTATTTTGCCGTGTAAACGACCCATTGATTTTTCCCTCTCTTTTTAGCCTGGTAAAGGGCTTCATCCGCCTGCTGATAGATGGTCTCGATGGGCACAATATCGTCCGCAGGAGCCAGGGCCTTTATACCCAGTGAAATAGTGACAACTCCCGGTGGGTTTGATTTATGGACAATGCCTAAATTTCTGATGTGGCTTATTATCTTTTCAGCAGCATCCTCAGCGGGATTAGAGGCGGAAACCAGGAGCAATACGCCGAATTCCTCACCCCCGAGTCTGAAGGCAAGGTCCGAGCGGCGCCGGAATATTGAATTCAGAGTGGCTCCGATGGCGGACAACACCTTATCCCCTTCCGGATGGCCATAGGTATCATTATAAGATTTAAAATTATCCACATCCATGAGGATCAGCGCCAGGGCTTTTGTTTCCCGGTTGGCCCGTTTTAATAGTTTCGGCGCCAGGATGTTGAATTGCCTGCGATTGAAAAGCCCTGTCAACTCATCACGGGCAGCCAGTCGTTCAAAGTGTTTTCTCTGGGATACATCCTGGTAAATGACGGTGAAGCCTTCGCTGGTTTCCCTCTTCCGTCTCAGAGGAGAGATAATGGCCTCGGTCCACAGGGTGGATCCGTCTTTTTTAACTAGTTTGACCTCGCCTTTCCATGAATTCCCCCGGCTGATGGTTTGCCACAGGGCTTCCATGGTGCCTGATTTGCCGGCGACAGGACTGCCCAGAGCCATGAGGGGATTGCCCACAAGATCATAGGGTTTAAATCCTGTTACCCTGCATAGGGCCTGGGTGACCTGGGTGATGATGAAATCTTGATTAATATGCGCACTTAACAAATGGGGGTCGAGCGCTTCCACCGCTGTTTTAATCTGATTGAGCCGTCGGCGGTAATAAAAAAGACCCAGAAAACCCAAGATCAACATCAGGCCTAATGCGGCAATGATACCCCAGAACCAGGGAGAGGTTGTCCATTTTTTTTCATAGGTCACGGTAAACCATTTTCCCCGTATGGCGTCTTTTTTGTCTTCAGATATTACGGACAGGGCTTTGTTGAATATAGGGACAAACGCCTTGAGCCTTGGCGAGACAGCCATGGCAAATGCAGACATGACAGGAAGTTCTCCTGCAATTTTAATGTTCTTTACCGGGTTTAAGGCTAAAACATGGGATACCGTGGATAATTCGCAGATAAAGGCATCAAATTTCCCGGTGGATACACCGACCAACCCCTGTTGGGGAGAGGTATGAATGATTTTCAGCCCTAATTCCAGAGGATGTAGTTTTGGCTGAACCGACATGACACCGGCAACACGGAGACCTAATAGGTCTTTTACGTTCCCATAACTTGGAGAGGATTGCGACATCACCACAACCAGTGGGACCTGGATATAAGGCCGGGTCAGTTTCAGATTTCCCATCAGGGGCTGACCGGTCAGAATAACCGGGATTAGATCTGCCTTTCCCTCTTCCAGGGCCTGGACCATTCCTTTGTAATTATTAAAAGAGAGAAGGACCGGAGTGAACCGGATACCGGTGAGGGCCTGGATCTCTTTTAAGTATTCTGCAGCCACCCCGTTAAATTGATCTGTTTGGTCGCCCCCAATTCGGGTCAGAGGAATATTCTTGGGCGGTAAGGGAGGACCTGCACCGGGAGGTAGGCCCGTTGGTGTACCCGCCGGTGGTCTCGTCGGTGGTCTGGGAAATTGTCCCGGTCGTTTTTCAGGCAAGGGTGGCCCACCTGTTTCACCCCAAAAACTTATGGGTTGGGGACCGTTATTAACAACCAGGGTGATTTCAGGATGAGCCTTTATCCATGAAAGTTCGTCCGGAGTAAAGTTTATTCGCTTATCGGGTGAGGATGCCCAGAGTTGGGAAGTCAGTAACACCAATATAAAAATTACTGAAGACAGGTAGCTTTTCCATTTTGTCATTAGGCCCCCGGTGCAAAATTATCGATAACGGGATGATATCTTATGGAAAACCTCCGGGTCAAGAGATATCAAATTCCAAAGATTTTCCAGACTCCGTTGCATGGCATCTTACGTTCTGAAACTATTATCGTAGGGGATTTTGTTTTTTCTTATCCCAATATAGAAACTAATATTTTGTTTCCTATTCCGGTTCTGTTTTGTTATGAACGGTCCTTATGAAATTTTTATTAGGCCCCGGGAATAATTCCCTTTCACATATTTTAAAATGCATAGCCATTAAGGATTGTCTATTGGTCCGCGGACATGACGTCTACATTGCCGCAACACAAAGACACGCAGCCTTCCTTGAACAGTCAGGATGCCCCCATTACATCCTGCCCGACATCCAGGAAGGGGATAATGGAAGTTTTCCCAGTTTTAAATGGTTCAGCAATCCGGGGCGCATAACCGACTGTATCAGGGCCCAGACGGCTCTGCTGGAAAGACTCCGTCCGGACCGCGTTCTCGGTGTCTTTAATTTTACCTTTAACGTATCATCCCGGTTGGCCGGTATCCCTTATGATTCCCTTATTTGTGGCTGTATGCTGAAAGAATCAAATGACATTTTGGGATTTCATGGAGATGAGCCGGATTTGGTCACCCAGAAAATCAATGTGGATACATTTTTCAGCTTTGCCACCCGGAAACTGAATCGTTCTTTAAAAGAGACAGCTGAATCAAAAATTGACGATATCCGGGATTTGTTAAAAGGAGACATGACCTTTTTATGGGATTTTCCGGAATTTATGCCACTGCCGCCAATGGAAAATATGCTTTATGTGGGGCCGATCTCATATCAGAGAAAAGACTCCTCGAGATCTGATGAGAGGATATCGTTTGGATCAAAAAATCCAATTGCAGTGATCTCTTTTGGCACCTGCTCAGGGCATCCGGCTGTATTGGAAAGATTGACAAGGATCTGTCTTAATGCAGGTTTCGATGTCGTTATTGCTGCCGGTGGACAGGCAAAATATCTATCCATGTTTCAAGAAGAGCCGAGGGTCCGGATCTGTTTGTTTCCGGATTTACAACACCTGTTACAAGGTGCGTCTCTTTTAATCACCCATGGTGGCCAAATAACAGTATTTGAAGCATTGAAATTAAGAGTCCCGGTTTTGGTCATGCCGTTTCAGCCGGAGCAGGCACATAATGGAATTTGTCTGGAACGCATGGGGTGCGGCAGACTTCTCATTCCGCCAAGGCCGTTTCGCGCAGGTCCCAAGGTCTATATGGATGCCTTTGAGAACATGACAGACCGCGTTGTTGCAGATCAAATTCATCATCTTCGCAACAGTTCGACAATTGATGCAAATCTTCTTGACGCACAAAATAGCCTGGAGAATTATTCGGGTGCCCAAAAACTTGTATCCATGCTGGAAAGGCCGTTAACATGTCCGTCGGTATAATTCTGGTTCACGGGTATACAGGATCAACTCATGATCTCAACGCTCTCCATGGGACTCTGGTCCGTTCCCATGGCTCAGATTCCGTCATTTCAGTTTCTTTACCATATCATGACGGAGAACAGGTACCGGTTTTTGATTCGCAGGCTTTTGAGCGGACGATTATGACATCGGCAGGCACTTTTATTGAGCAGGATAAAGGAATCGTTTTCATCGGGCATTCAACGGGTGGAATCTTGGTTTTATCCTGTATAAAAAAGTATGGTATTATACCTGACCTTCTAATCTTGGCAGGAACCCCCAATAGGATAGATACAGGATCTATAGAACGATGGCAGCACCATGAAAAAAGGAGAAAAGAACCGGATTTTACCTCCATTGCAAAGATGATCTCTTTGATCAATGCCATGGGAAAAACTACCTTTAAAGAAGACTTCCCGGTAGTGATTCTGAATGGTGGAAAAGACGATCTTGTTCCGGAAGAGGAGGCTTTAAAGTGGACTGCTAATTTCCCGGGAAAAAATAGAGTCGTGCTTATTCCTGATTCAGATCATCATTTCCTAAATGGCAATTGTCTATCTGACATGTTTTTGGATACGATTAACCGTGCTGTTTTTGACATTAAAACCGTAAATGAAAAAACGCCGAGCCGGGTATTGGGTCAATTGGCAGAAGTTGAGCCTGAGGTCATACCGTTTATATCATACTCCCCCCAGTCTCTTTATCACCTGTCCAAAAGTCCCGGAGCCAAAAGAGTGAATAACAAGGGATTCTCTTTTCCAGAATCAGTGGATTTCGAGCCTGTTTTTGCCAATATCGAAATCACGACACACTGTCAACTGGCATGCCGGTTCTGCGCAAGAACAAAGCTTGCGATTAAAGCTCAGAATATGCCGGTATCAGACTATTCAAGGATACTTGACCTGCTTCCCCATGCGTATAGAATCACTCTGGTAGGACTTGGTGAACCATTGCTCCACCCGGATATCATTGAGTTTGTAAAATTGGCTGTTTCGGATAGCAGAAGGATCGGACTGGTAACAAATGCCATAGATTTAGATAAATCCATGGCAAAAAAACTGATTGATGCAGGACTTGACTCCATTGCATTCAGTCTCGATGGACCTGATCAGTCCATAAACAAGAAGTTGCGTAGCGGAACCGATGTTGAGAAGGCTGTGAAGAATATCAGGCAGTTTTCAGCCCTTAGCAAGACCTCGGGCCGGCAAATATCCAAAGCTGTATTTTCAGCGGTTTCCCTGATGTCCTTGCCCTATCTTGAAAAGTTGACTGATCTTGTTTCACAGCTGGGGGTAGATGTTCTGATGTTGTCGGACTTGAATTTTGTCCATAATGAAAATCATTGTTTGTGGCAACATATGGATGCAGCCAAACTTAAAAAGATAAAAGCGGCCATCAGGAAAGCCTTTGCTAATAATTTACCTGTTCTATCGGTCCACGGACTTGAAGAATTTGGGTTAAGGCACAGATATAAGGATTTTCTGGCTTTACCGGTATCAAAGATTTATGACCGTTCAAAAACGCACCAGCATTGCCTTTCTCCCTGGCAGACCGTTCCTGTAAATGTGGAGGGAGATATTACCATTTGTGATTGTCAGCCTGAAAAGAAAATCGGTAATATCTTCTCGGATTCATTTTCCCGAATATGGAATGGAGACAGCTTAAAACACCATCGCAAAAAGATGAGAGCATCGGTGCCACCCGCTGCCTGCCGCTGCTGTCCAAGGTTTTAAGGCAATTTATTGCCTGACCACATCATTATTCTCAGGCCTTTATTTATTCCCCTCTTTTTTTTGGGAGTACATGAACAGATATACCTTGTGCATCATCCAGGCCTCAATTTTTGAAATGTTTTTTGCACCGCCGATAAATTCCGCCTGGATAAAAGCCTTGCAGGCTTTTTCAAGAACCAGGGCAGCAATTATGGCCTCTTCCATGGTTCGGCCCAAGGTAATGGCGCCATGATTAGCCATGAGGGCGGCGTAACGGCCTTTTAGGGCCTTAATTGTTGTTTTGACAATTCTTTGGGTGTTTGGCAGGGCATAGTCGGCGCAACGGACACTGGGACCCAATATCTGAGCCTGGTCATCCAGGATGGGCGGGACTTCCCGCCTGGCTGCAGCCACGGTAGAGGCATGGGGCTGGTGGGTGTGAATGACGGCATTGACTCTTTTGCGGGTTCGGTACAGTTCTGCGTGGACCTTTTTCTCGGAAGAGGGCTTGATATCCCCGAGCACCTCAAGGGTATGATAATCCATGACAACGATATCATTTGCCGTCATGTCCTCGTACCGCCGGCCACTGGGGGTGACGGCCATGAGGCGGTCATCGATTCTCAGGCTGCAATTGCCCCAGGTCCCTTCCACAAGACCCCGTTCCATCAATTGATGGCCGGCCTCACAAACGATTTTCTTTTCTTTTGAATAAAGATCCATGATTATAATACCCCTTCGATATTTTTAAATACCCGTTCAAAACGGATCAGAGCGTCATCTATGATGTCGTCGGTGTCTGACGCAGAGGTATATAACCTGGATCCGGCCAGGCTGACAATACCTTCTGCCATATAGGCGGCTCCCATCTCTTCCATGACCTCTTTGCGGGCGTGAATCTGCTTTATGGTCCCCGGGATTTTCCAGGGCCGATTCCACGGGATGTGGAAGAGCATGGTACCTACGGTTTCAAGATGGCAGATCGATCCCTGGTTAAAGGCCACAAAAGGCAGGTTGTACTTTTTGATCAATCGGGTAAGCCCCTGAGTGAGCCTGTCCCCGGCACGGCCGGCCGTTACGGCGGCATTGGTTTTTTCGATTTCACAGAGGGTGAGATATCCTGCTGCTGCACTTAGAGGATTGGCTGCCATGGTTCCCCCCACAAGTGCTTTCTTTTTGCCGCTCTGGATACCTGCAGCCAGATACTCCATGTACTCCCGTTTTCCACCCAGACCTCCGGCAGACGGGTAGCCGCCGGCAATGATTTTGCCGAATACGGTGAGATCCGGGGTGACGTTGAAATAGCCCTGGGCTCCGCCCATACCCATCCGGAATGCAGTGACAACTTCATCAAATATCAGCAGGGCACCGTATTGGTCGCAGAGTTCCCGAACCTTTTTATTAAAATCCTTGTCCAAGGGGCGGGTGCCGCTTTCCGGGCCTATGGGTTCCATGATGACAGCTGCGGTTCCGCCCCGAAATTTGTTCCGCCACAGCTTTTTTTCAAGATCCTTGATGTCATTGGGAAAAAATTCCTGGGTATACTTGAAACAATTCTTCGGTACCCCGTGGGCTTCCATGTGTTTGATGCCGGGCAGGCGTATACCGTAGGCAAGCTGGTCGCTCCAACCGTGGTAGGCCCCGCCCATCTTCAGAATATATTTTTTTTTGGTGGCCAGACGGGCGATCCGGATGGCCGCCATGTCTGCCTCGGTTCCTGACCCCAGCATCCGGAACATGTCAACACCCTGCATGTGCTGGGCTACCTTCCGGGCAAGTTTGAGTTCATATTCGTGGAAAAGTCCTGTGACCGGACCGCAGGTGTTGAGCAGATCGATCACCTGGTCCCGGATGATCTGAGGGTTGCTGCCTATAAGGGTGGGGCCGCCTGCCTGTAAAAAGTCAATATACCGGTTGCCGTCCAGATCTTTGAGATAGGCGCCATTGGCCTCGGTAAAGACCAGAGGGAATGGATAGTTAAAGGCCAGGTTGTGCTGCACTCCACCCGGAATGAATTCTTTGGCCTGCTCAATTTGGATTTTGGATTGCCCGCAATTTTTTTCAAACCAATCTTTATAAGCTTCGAGCGTTTCTTTTTTCAATCGCCGGATGGGTTGGGAAATCAAGGTATTAAGCTGTTGCATCACTGCCTGGGTATCAAGGTACTCTTTGATGGCATATTCTGTGGATCGGTTTTTGATGGTATTCATTGGAACTATCCTTTACTTTTGAATATTTGCACTGACTGGTCAGTTTTAAAAAATCAAATTCGTGGATGATTGTCAAGGGAAAAGTCAGAATAAAGCATAGGTAAGGATCGGCTCCGAAATTACTTGATCTTTTGTTTTCAAAATACCCAGTCTTTTAAGGGGTTTTGGAAATAATTTAGATCAAGTTATTTTGTAACGAGTCCTAAATCAAATGGGAGAGGGGCCGTTGAAAAAAGAAAACCCTTGATCAAACTGACCAGTCAGTATATGAATATTTTCAGAACAGACTGTTTTCACAAAAAAGGAGTCTTTCATGACACATCATATTATAGCCTACGACATCGGTACCACAGGTGCCAAAACCTGCCTTTTCTGCCTGGGTAATGATCTCAAACTTGTTGAGTCCTGCGTGGTGGGATATCCTTTGCTTTCTACGCCGGACGGGGGCTCTGAACAGCGGGTGGATGACTTTTGGCAGGCCATTTGTGAGGGGACGCATACGGTTCTTTCCCGGTCCGGGTGTTCAAGGAATAAAATTTCCGCCATCTCTTTTTGCTGCCAGATGCAGGCTCTGATTCTGGTGGATGAGGAGGGAAATGCCATCCGGAATTCCATGGGTTACATGGACGGCAGGGCCACAACTATATTCAAAAAGAGCTTTGCCGGCGGATTTCCCAGAATTGAAAATTTAAATGCATATAAGTTGCTGACCTCCCTTTATATTACAGGCGGTGCAGCTGCCACTGCTAAAGATCCTCTGTGGAAGTATCACTGGGTAAGGGAAAACGAACCCCATAATTTTGAAAAGACGTATAAATGGCTGGATGTCAGGGATTATCTGGCCCTGCGGTGTACGGGCAACTTTGCAATGACCCGGGATTCTGCCAACCTGACCTTTCTTTATAATACCCGGCCCGGGCAAGAGGGGTGGTCAAACCATCTGTGCCGTATGTTCGATGTGGATACCAAACATCTGCCTTCCGTCCAGGCGTCTACGGATTTGGCCGGAGACCTTACGGAACATGCCGCAGAGGAGCTTGGCCTTTTCAAAGGTACACCGGTATTTGCCGGGGGCGGAGATATTACCCTGATTCCTCTTGGCACCGGGTGTATGAACCTTTACGACACCCATGCCTATGTAGGCACATCCGGCTGGATTGTGGCCAATGTGGACAAACGGATGGTGGATCTGAAGAATTTCATTGCCTCTATTTCAGGGGCCATACCCGGGCATTATAATTATGTGGCTGAGCAGGAAACGTCAGGGCTTTGCCTTCAATGGGTCCGGGATCACCTGGCACTGGATGAGATCGGCATCTATTTGAATGGAACCGATGATGACCTACTTGATAGCGACCGTCTCTACGATTTGATGAACCGGAAGGTGGCCGAGATTGAACCGGGATCAGGGGGAGTCATCTTTACCCCCTGGCTCCACGGCAACCGGGCTCCAAAAGAGGATCCCTTTGCCAGAGGCATGTTTTTCAATATTGGGCTGAAAACCGGAAAACGGGCCATGATCAGGTCCGTGCTTGAGGGAATCGCCTTTCACAAGCGGTGGATGCTTGAGGCTGTAGAAAAAAAAGTACCCAGACAGGAGACGCTAAGGCTGGTGGGGGGCGGGGCAAAATCCGAAGTGCTTTGCCAGATCATGGCAGATATCACCGGGCACAAGATTAAGGTGCCTGAGGAGCCCCAGAACGTCGGAGCTGCCGGAGCTGCCATTGTCTGTGCCCTGGGACTGAATGCCATTGATTCTGTCCGGGACGCCAAGAAGCTTATCCGGATCCGGTCGGCCTATACCCCGGATCCTGCAGCCCAAGGTGTGTATAACCGGATGTTTCCGGTGTTTAAGCAGCTATATGAAAAAAATAAAAAATTCTTCTGGGAACTCAACAGCACCCTGTAATCAGGTGGGCATGGCAAGGCCTGCAGAAAGAATGGTAAATACGGTTTCGATGATTTCTTCTAAGGAATCATGGTCTGGGTCTTCAAGGTAATGGCTGCACAGGGTATCGATAATACCGATAATAGCCAGGGCGGAAAGATGCTGGGGCAGGGGCCGAAGATAGCCCTTCTCCTGACCGTATCTGAGGCGGTCTTCGATAAAGGTATTGAATCTTTGGCGGACGTTCTTGATTTCAACCAGGACTTCAGCATCAATGCCACTGGACATCTCATTGGCATAGATTCGGGTGACCTCACTGTTGGAGACGTAGAGGCGGATCAGGGTGGATATAATTTTGTGGAAATGTTCTAGAAAGGGAAGGTCGGACTCAAGCTCTTCCTCTATGGTTTCCATGATTCGGTTAAGACCCTGAGTGACGGTTGCTGCAAACAGCTTGGATTTACTGGAATAATTATAGTAGAGGGTGCCTTTGGCTACCTTGGCCATTTCGGCAATTTCATCCATTTTGGCTTGGTGGAAGCCCTTTTGGGAAAAGACAATACCGGCAGCCTCTATGATGTTTTCTTTTTTTTGTGCGTGGTTCAAGGCCACTATGTTTAAATACCTTAATTTATGGTGCTTTTATTAAATCTGGTTGAAAGCGGATTATATTAAAGCGGAGATTTTCTGTCAATGCAAAAACTGACCGGTCATTTTAGAAATCAGGTTAATAAGCCGGGTGAGTTGCCTGGCCAGCCCCTTTGCCGGGCTGCCTTTTTTGATGTGGACAGAACCTTGATCAGAGGGGACAGCCAGGAATTGGAAGCCCGGTATTTTATGAAGCATACCCGTGTTCCTCCCGGGTATATCCTCTCTATTCTTTTAACCCTGGCAGCCTTACAATTTAACCGATTGGGATGGCTTTCTCTGTCCCGTCAGAATGAAGTCTATCTGAAAACCTATAAAGGACAGACCGCACAGTCCCTTGCAGATCAGGCACAAGCTCTGTTCACCGAAGTAATCTGCAGCCGGTTTTTTTCCGGAGCTCTTGAAATGCTGGAACGGCACAGGCAGCAGGGGGATCTCATTGTACTGGTCTCCGCCACCACGCGCCATCTCCTGATTCCCTTTGAATCCGTGCTTAAACCGGATCATATTTTTTGTACGGACCTTGAATTTGATGCCAGGGACAGGTGTACCGGAAAGGCTCTCGACGGCATATGTGCCCAGAATAAAAAACAGGCTGTTGTTCGGGCATTTGCCAGGGAAAACAGTATAGATCTTTTATCTTCCCATGCCTATTCAGATCATCATTCTGATATCCCTTTTCTCTCCTGCGTGGGGCATCCTATTGTGGTAAACCCCACTAAAAAATTGGCCGGGCATGCCCGGAAAATGGAATGGCCTGTTCACTATTTTGATTGAAACTGGTTTGACTGAATCAGGGAAGAGGACTCCTCCCTGGCAGCCAGGATCATTTTGGATTCTTTTAAGGCCAGGCTCAACCCGATATTGATCAGTGCAAGGATGAGGAATACCAGCATGGCAGTCCCTATGCCACCTAGGTTCATGAACAGGATAAAAAGAATACCTGAAACCTGACCTGTGAACAGGAGCAATCCCTGGGATATGGATTCCGGGGCCGGACAGGTGACTTCCGCACAATATTGAAAGCCCACAGGTGCGCCGGCCCCCAATAGAAAAAATCCCAGCACAAATGAGGAGAGCAGCAGCAGGGGGTAATTGTTGGAAAAGGCAAGCCCTGCCAGGCCCGGTGTCATACCAACCATTGCCAGGATAATGAATGCACGGCGTTTTTGATACCGGTCTGAAAACTGGGGCAGGACCAGAGCTCCGATGATACCGGCCACCAGCATAATACCGCCGATAAGTCCTGTCTGCTCAATGGTCAGGCCTTTGGCCTGGCAAATCTGGTCGATGCAGGTGCTGATGGCATTAAACATTCCCAATCCGATAAAGAAGAGGGGGAAGAGATACTTCATGTCAGGCTGGCCCAGAATATGGCCGAAGCTTTGGGACACACTTAGCCTTTCCTGTGATTCCATGATTTCAGGCGGAGCCAATGGTTTTTCTCTGAGAAAGGCTAGTAAAATCACTGCTCCGGCCACCGATATAAGGCCATAGGTCATGAGCATCCCTGACAGATCGATGACGCCTGCTGCATTGGTTTCAATCATTAACGGGGTAAATATCATTACAATAATAATGCCCAGGAACTGGGCCAGAGTGGCAAGCCCGACGGCAATGGCCCTTTCCCTGAGAGGAAACCATTGAACCGCTACCTTGGTTGCGGCATTGAGAATAAAAGGCTGTGCAACGGCAAGGCCGATCTGGGCAATGACCACCAGGGTATAGTCATGGGGAAAGATCCCTTTCATCAGTCCGAAAATACCGGTCAAGACCGCACCAGTGCCAAGGCCTATGCGGATTCCGAATTTGTCTATGATCCATGAGGCCGGAATGCAGACGATGATAAATACACCCATGAATATCAAGGAGAGAAAATCAATGGCAAGGGCGGATACATCGTAAAAGAGTCGGGCCTCCCGGGCAATAGGGGCAAAGGTAAGCCACTGGATCTGGATTACGGCTGAGATAAGGGCGAAAACCAAGAGGACGACCCATCGATAACCGTAGACACCTGTATTCTTTTTCTCCATGTTGCTCTCCTTTGGATTGAATTGGGCTGAATGGTCAATATAGTTCTTAGCGCGGGTGATTTTGAATGTCAATTAATAACTGACTGGCGGTCAGTGTGAAAGGGTTGTGGTTTTGAATGTGCTTGTCCGCTCTCTCTCAAGAAACGGTGTTTTGTGATGGAAAGAGGATCAAGGCAGAGACTCTTCGTACCTGAAAGATAGGTGCTATCCGCCCCACGACAAGGAGCGGCCGAACACCTGTATTGAAATCGCAACGTACCTGGGAAACTAATCCAGCCTGTCTGCCGCAATCTGATTCCTACCCAGGGATTTTGCCTGGTACAGGAGCTGATCACAGGCATCCACAAATTCCCTGGGGCTTAGGTTGTCAATGGAATCCAGAGTGAGTACCCCGAGGCTGATGGTAACATAATCTGCAACAGAAGATCCTTTGTGGGGGATGTTCAGGGCTTCCACACCTGATCGAATCTCACCTGCTATTTTCATGGCCCCGCAAAAATCCGTATCCGGGAGGATACAGGCAAACTCTTCCCCACCGTAACGGGCAGCCGTATCTGACGGGCGTTTAGCAATGGTGGAGATGACTTGGGCAATACCCCGGAGGCAGTCATCACCGGATACATGGCCGTAAATATCGTTGTATGCTTTGAAATAGTCGGCATCCAGAAGAATCAGGGATAATGGCGACAGGCTTCTCAAGCGTCTCTGTAGTTCTGTGTTCAGGTCCTCGTCAAATCGCCGCCGGTTGGCCAGATTTGTGAGGGAATCCCGTCTGGCAAGGCTGGTCAGTTCCCGGTTCATGGTTTCGATTTCTCTGGCAGAGGTTTCGATGAGACGGTGAAGTACCCGCAGGGTTCGAAATTGTCTGGATTCATCTGATCTGGAATCAAACTCAGGGGAGGGGGGAACCCAGGCGCTCTCATGGGAATCTGTTTCAGACAGGGCCAGTACGGTCATGGTCTGGCTGAAAAAATAAGCCTTTTGTGTGTTGTGGAAAAAATATTCCCCATAGGCAAAAAAACCGGTTGATGGGGCCAGATCAGATACGGAGGCAAGTTCAATGGATATATCTTCTCCTAAGATCCATTTGCGGGAAACACAGGAGTAGATAAAAATTGTCTGTGCATTAAAGGCCTGTATTTCTTTATGGGTGATCTCAGCGTCCAGGGCTAAAAGCCCTGCATGGCAGAATCCGAATTTTAATTGTTCGCCGGCATGAAAGTTGTGGATATAGTCAAAGGAGCCGTCCGCGTTTATCCCGGTGGCATGGATGGCCATGGGAATCCCGTCCCGTTCAATGATTAATGGGAAGTCTGCAGCTGACAGGGGGAGATTATCCGCCACCTCCTGGCCGAGATAGTGGCAATACAGATCGTAAACAGACTGATTGTCAATGGTATATACCCGTGAGCCCCGGGCATGGGTGATGGTCAGTTTTTTACCGATGGGAACCCAACTTAAGTTGTAAGTGTTGTTTACAATAAGCCTGTCACCGGACAGGGCAGCTGCTGCCACCCCTGTGCGGGTGATGCCTTCTGCGGTGAACACGAATGTGGATTTGCCTTGTCCGTTGTCCCCGGCCTGGGCACCGGCGATTACCACGCCTGGCATTCGGGATTGAATGGCTGCCAGAAGGGGCTCCCCGTTTATGGTCTTGCCCTCCTTCAGTCCGCATCCGAACAGGATCAGGGCCTTTGTATCGTCCTGCTTTAAAGATGTGGAGATGTCCTTACCGGCCTTGTCCAGGTCTTCGTTCTGAGTGATGAGTGTGGCCTGAACATTGGTATGCGAGAAAAAATTAAAATTAACAACGATCGCCTCGTCCAGAGCCTCACCATCCATGATCTCACCTGCTGTGGACGTACCGATGATGGCTGTCTCCGGAAAAGTGGAATGGATTTCTTCGATTAAATTTTCCACAACCCCGGTATTCAAGACACCGCAAAAAACCTGGATCAATATCTGGTCAGGCCGGTATCCTCTTGCCGTTTCTATGGCAGGCGAAAGGTCCCCTTGACGATGGTATTTGATATTCAGACTTTTTATCATGACACGGTCCTTTAAAACAGGCTGGTTTGAATGAAGCTGTTTCATTAATTATAATGCAGATGCGCAAAAAATCCAGATGGGTAGTATATATCGTCTTTCTATGGACATGTTTGGGGATAATCCCCAATTTATCATAGTTGACTTTTCGTAATTAAAAATTTATTTTTAAGAATGCACGTATTAGATTCGTAGGCAGGTGATTCATACTTCGTAAGTATGGATTACAGTGTAATATAACCATTGCATTAAGGAGAAGTTCAATGAAACGGCTCGTTATCATGTTATTGGCTTTTGGTGTTTTTGCCACGGTTCATGCAGGGGAAGTCACCCTGGTGGCAGGTCTTTCCCTTCCTCCGTATATTATTCAGGATTCAAACTCAGGCATGGAATTTGAAATTATTAAGGAGGTGCTTACCGGAAAAAGGCATACCCTGGTTCTCAAGTATGTTCCCTTTGTCAGGGTGGCTGTGGATTATAAAAAGCATGACGGTGCGGTTACCATTAACGAATCTTCAGGTGTCGTAGGCAATTATTCCGATGTGGTGATCACCTATCAGAATTATGCAATTTCTCTTAAAGAAAAAAATATTCAGATCAGCGGAATTTCAGATCTTTCTGACAAACGGATCGTTGCATTCCAGAATGCCACCAAATACCTGGGTCCGGATTTCAAGGCTGCGGTTTCAGGTAATCCCAAATATAGTGAGCAGGGAAAACAGATTCTTCAGGTAAAAATGCTCTACTCCGGCAGGGTCGATGCCATAGTCTCGGACATTAATATTTTTAAGTACTATAGAAAACAGGTCACAGACGTGGATATCAATGCCCCGATAACCTATCATGAAATTTTTCCGGGTACTGACTATAAAGTATTGTTCAATGATCCGTCTCTGAGAGATTCGTTTAACCAGGGGCTTGCCGACCTAAAAAGTTCAGGTAGGTACGAGGCCATTAAAAACAGCTATGTGAAGTGAAAAAGGCGAATAATAAAAAAAAGGGCATGCCGTCACGGCATGCCCTTTGACATTTTGCTTCTTTTGCTGTGGATTATTTTTTTTGTCTTCTCCGCCCTATGCCTGCAAGTCCTAGCAGGCCAATACCCAGAAGGGCCATGGTGGCAGGCTCGGGCACAGGATTCATACCGTCATAACTGCCGCCGATGACATCATTGGCGCAATAGGGGGCAAAGGCGATTCCGAAACCCTGGGACAGGTCAATGTCCAGGCCGTTAATGCCTTCAAAGCTGTAGGACAGCAGATATTCATCCCCTACAGAGCGTTTCCATCCCCGGCCGTCGTATCCTGCTATGGCGGTCAGATCATTTTTGTTAATTCCGTTGGGGTTATTGCTGCGTATAGAGTTTGAATCTGTGGTTTCAGTGTAGCTGTATCCGTCTGTATCAACGGCGTAAATCCCGTCATCAGGTACAACGTCTGTGCCGCTGGTATAGTTTTGCCATTCATTGCTTAACCCGCCGTCATGGGCAAGGTAATCCCAGTCATCCCATTGGGTAGTATTGGAAGTGATTGAGTGGGAGTTAATAAACAATGAGTTTGATTCAATCCAGTTTGTAGAGTCGTGCAGCTTGATATCAATCGACTGGAGTCTTCCGCTCTGGCTCAGATTGACACTTAAGCTCTCAATCTGGGGGTTGCCGTATTCGTCTCCCTGGGTACTGGTATATCCGGGCCAGTTAACCCAGGAATCGTTAAATGTAATGGTTTGCGCCCATGCCTGGGTAGATAAAAATAAAAAAGCGATCACTGAGATGATAGTATATTTTTTCATTGAGCCCTCCTACTT